>NZ_JBFNXR010000022.1:0-101342 GCF_040813635.1 Novosphingobium rhizovicinum
CTGATCGGCTCTGTGATCGAGAGCTCGCACAGCCTTCGCACCGGGTCGAACGAGATCGCGCAGGCTTCGGAAGATCTGGCCCGCCGGACCGAGAGCAATGCGGCCAGCCTGGAGGAGACCTCGGCTGCGCTGACGCAGATCGATGGCCGCATCAAGGCGACCGCCGAAGCGGCCAGCCGCACTGTGACGCGTGCGGACGAGGCGATCAGCACCGTCTCGGGCGGCCGGGGCGTGGCTGACGAAGCCGTGCGCGCCATGAGCCGTGTTCGCGAAAGCGCCAAGGGCATCGACGAGGTCATCGAGGGTGTCGACAAGATCGCGTTCCAGACCCGGGTTCTGGCCATGAATGCTGCCGTGGAGGCAGGCCGTGCAGGCGATGCGGGCCGTGGTTTCGCTGTCGTGGCCGATCTGGTCAGCGCGCTTGCAATGCGCGCCGAAGAGGAAGCCAAGCGCGCCCGTGATCAGCTGACGGTGACGCAGACCGACATTGTCACCGCGGTAGAAGCCGTGCAGCGGGTCGATGGTGCTCTGGCCGGGATTTCAGAAGGCGTGGGCGAAGTGCACCAGCTGCTCGGCGGCATGGCGTCCGACAACCAGGCGCAGGCCTCTGCGATCACCCAGATCAGCGTTGCCGTGAACAACATGGATCAGGCGACGCAGCAGAATGCCGCCATGGTCGAGCAAACGTCGGCCGCAGCGCGCAACCTGAACAGCGAATCCGAAGCGCTCGCCGTCACCGCCGGTCAGTTCCGGATCAGCGATGGCGCACGGTCCGCCAAGGTCGTCGTGAAGTCCGCAACCAGCCTGATGGCTCCGCCCGTCAACGATCTGGCGCCGCCGCCTCCTGCCAAGCGGAAGGCGAACGGAAGTGCAAACGGCAGCTCAGCAATGGTATCCGTCGCAGACGACGACTGGACCAGCTTCTAGCCGGAACAACGCGAGAGGCGCGCAAGCTTGAGCTGCGCGCCTCTCTGCCTTCGATCTGCAGCGTTGCAAGGCGTCCCGTAACCCCGCTTTAACCACATCCATGCGATCCAGCGCGCATGGACCCGATCACGAGCTATCGCGACCTCACAGAGGGGATCAAAGCCTTAAGCGGCATGTCCCCGCAGATGCTCCACCTTCATGCAGGAATGGCGATCTACATCATCAGCCAGTTCCTGCTCGGGAGCCGGCGCGCATCGTGGGTGGCGCTGCTCATCGTTCTCGAGATCGAGTTGTTCAACGAGACGATGAATTACCTGTTCTACGGCTCCTGGCGGTGGGCGGATACGCTCTCGGACATTGCCACAACCTTGTTCTGGCCGACGATGTGCGTCGTCGTGGGGAAGTATCGCCGCTGGCGCTGGGCGCGTCAGCATGCGCTTCTCAAGGCCATGATGGTGCGGGAACCAAACGCACCAGCCAACGCCTGACCGGGGGTACAACCGAGCGAAGCTCTCAAGCGCCAAAGGACTCGTCCGCACGGTCAGCGCTGACCGGCAGGACTAGTTCCTTGCCGGCCTGCGAAGCGCTGGCGACGACCTTCGCAACGCAGCTACCCGAAAATGAGCAGGGAAGCGGGCGCATATCCCGCGGAGCGCACGCGCGTCATTCGTCCGGGTTGCTCTGCGAGGTGAAGCGAGCGGGCTTCGAGAGCAGCATCGGCAGATCGGGAGAGGCAATACGCGATTCCCTGCCGTTTTCGTGGATCAAGACGACTCGGCCCACGCCAGGCGTCGCCACGACAGCGCTCACTGTATCAACCCACTGATGCAGGATCTGCTTGAGTTCGGCGAGCGCGTCGACGGCTGTGGTAGCGTCACCTGCGGCCTCGAGTTCCGCCTCCAGCTCGACAATCCGGCTGGTCGCCTCGCCGATGCGCTCTGCATCCCTGCTTTCGTTGCCGAACTGCACGCTCATCTTGGTTCCTTCTGATTGCTCCAGGTGTGACCTGGGTAACGCATCGGCCGAACGCAAGCTGCAAGCGTCCTCCATCGCCGCGGCGTCGCGAGCGATCCGGTCGTGTTTGTTGACACATGCTGCGCAAGATATGATACACTGTGTATCGTCGCGCAAATGGCGCAGCGCATGGGAGAACGGCCATGGCCACTGCTGAATTGCCGCTCGCGGAGCGGGACTATTTCTCAGATCATTCTCTCCTGATCGATCCCTACGCCTATTTCGAGGCGCTCCGGGCAGAAGGTCCGGTCCATCGGGCGCCGAACGGGGTGATCTTCGTCACAGGGTTTCAGGAGTGCGTCGATGTCTTGCTCGACAGCGACCATTTCTCGTCTTTTCAGACGCAACTGGGACCGATGACGCCGCTACCCTTCACGCCAGAGAGCGATGACCTGACCGCTCAGATCGCCGCCGCGCGCGATCCCAATGCAATGTCCGAACTGATGGTCGGTTACGACGGTGAGCAGCATGCCAATGCGCGATCGCTGCTGAACAGGCTCTTCGTTCCTTCGCGTCTGCGCGCCAATGAAGAGTACATGTGGAACTTCGCGGGCGAACTGGTGGATGACGCAGTCACACGTGGCGGCTGCGAACTGATCGGGGAAATTGCGACGCCGTACGTCACTCTGGTAATCGCCGACCTGCTGGGTGTCCCCGAAGAGGATCGCGAGGCCTTTCGAAAGGTGATCGACGAAGGACCGCCGCCGGGCAGCCTCGACATGGGAGAGCAGCCTCGGGAAAGCCAAGTGCTGATGTTCATGGCACAGTTCTTCATGCGCTACGTGCACGAGCGGCGCAGTCAGCCGCGGGATGACGTGCTGAGCGAACTGGCCAACGGCGCCTACCCTGACGGCTCTCAGCCTGATGCGCTGGAAGTGGTGAAATCGGCCATGTTCCTTTTTGCCGCCGGCCAGGACACCAGCGCCAAGCTGCTCGGCAATGCGATGCAGCGCGTGGCGCGCGACAAGGCGCTGCAAGCGCGCTTACGCGCAGATCCCAAGGCGATTGCGCCCTTCCTGGAAGAAGTGCTGCGCCTTGAGGGCTCCACCAAGGCAACGTTTCGCCTGGTGAAGCGGCCCGCGCGCATCGGCGGAATGGCGGTCAAGCCGGGCGATCGTATCTTCGTGGGCCTTGCCGCCGCGAACCGCGATCCATTGCGGTGGCAGGATCCCGAGGCATTCGAACTCGGGCGCAAGCGCATCCAGGAACACCTTGCGTTCGGCCGCGGAGCTCATACGTGCCTGGGCGCTCCGCTGGCACGGGTCGAGGTAAGAGTGATTTTCGAACGCTTCTTCGAAAAGACGGCCGATATCGCGCTGGCCGAAGAACACCTGAGCCCGGATGGCGCCGTGTCGCTGGATTATGAACCCAGCTTCATCATCCGTGGACTTGCCGAACTCAACCTGAAGCTAACCCCGGCCTGATCGCGAGGACCGCTGCCGCTTCAACTGCAGCAGCGGTCCTCTCGTGTTTAGGAGATCGCGATCAGAGAGGGTTATCGAGCTGAATAATCGGCTCGTCGCTTGCACGCTGCGTCGTCTTCTCCTCGCGAGGAGCGGCGAAGCTGGCGAGGACGGGCTTGTCTCGCTCATAGATGTCGTTGAACTTCTTGAACTCCCCGTCGATCGAGCGAGCCATGGTGAAGTAGGTGATGTAGACCGGAAAGGTCCTCGTCATCTCTACCTTCGTGTACGTCCCTGAGCGGGAGATCTCGGCAGCCTGCTCGGGCGGCATCTGCGCGCCGAGGATCGCCATCGTCATGCCAAGTTCCACCGCACGCTCGGTACGGATGCAGCCGTGGCTGAACGCGCGCACTTCGGAGTTGAAGTACTGCTTGGCCGGAGTGTCGTGAAGATAGATAGCATGCGGGTTGGGCATGTCGATCTTCATCAGCCCCAACGCGTTGTTGTTGCCGGGCTGCTGAACGACAATGACCGTCCCATCGGCCATCCGCGTGCCCTTGTAACCGTTCGCCCGTGCCCAGCCGGGATTGTTCAGCACTTTCGCGCCCAGGCCCTCTCCCTTTACAATCGACTGCGGCACAGTCCAGGTCGGGTTGAAAACGACGGCGGAAACGGTTTCGGCAAGCTGCGGCGTCGCGGTACGGCCCGGCTTGCCGACAACAGTCTTGTAGGTGCGGATGTTCTTGTTGCGAACGGTCAGGCGCAACTGGAACTCAGGCACGTTTGTCATCAGATAGACGTCGCCCAAGTCGCGCGCCAGCCAGCGCCAGCGATCCAGGTTCACGCGGATCAGCGACTTGCGCGCGGCCTGCGCATCAGGTGTCGCGGCCAGTTCCGCCTTCAGGGCAGCATAGTCGGGGTGTGTCGGCGCGAGCTTGGCGACGATTCCGGGCACGTCATGCTCGCTCAGCGCCTGCGCCATCAGCTGGGCTGTCGGCATGAGATCCTGATCGGGGTCGACGGCAAACCACTGCACGCGCGAGGTCATGGGCGTGCGGCCGTCGCGCAGATCCTCGACAAGCCATGTGAAGGAGCGGCTGGCGATCCGATCCAGTTCATCACTCGGGCCTTGAGCGATGGCAGCTTTCAGAGCGTCTGGCTTGTAATCCTTGGCGAACAGCCCCTCGCTCTTGATGTTCTGTATTGTCGCCAGCAGCGCCTGCGCGTCGCGCACCGACCACGACATTACAGGCTCTAGCACGGGCAGCGCCTGCACCATCGGCGCAGGCGTAACTGGCGGAGCGCTCTGCGCTGTAGGCGGCAAACCCCGCACTGTATCCGGAAGACTCGGCACCGCCGTGTCCGCTTCCCACTCCTGCGAGGTCGGCTGTGCCCTAATCTGCTGTGCAAGCGCAGACGGCCCCGCCAGCGCGGCAACAAGCGCTGCGGTTGCGGTGAAAGCCCCGATGCTGTGCATCCGATGAATCTTACGTGTCAGAAGTCGCTCCAACCGAAACCGCCGAAATCAGGATAAATCGCAAGGTATCCCCGGCGCCCCAGGATAACCTCTCAGAGGATGCAACATCAAGCATTCGTCCTGACTGCGCGATGAACTGAGCGCCTGCGCAGGCAACAATGCTTGCGTCCGGTGTCGGGACGGACAAGAGCGTTGCCGATGCGCGGCCTGTCCTCTCACTCCACGCGGCTGCCCGCAGTGATCGCGGTCGTAGCGGGCATCGCCACATTCAGCGCCATGGATGCTGCGATCAAGGGGGCCTCGCTGGCGGTGGGCGTCTACACTGCGCTGCTCCTGCGCAACATCATCGGCACGGCCCTTGTGCTGCCTTTCTGGCTAGCGAGCAAACCGCGCTGGCCGGGCCCGCCCATTCTCGCGCTGCATGTCCTGCGCTCAAGCGTCAATACGGGGATGGCGCTGCTGTTCTTTGTCGGTCTGGTGCGGATTCCGATGGCGGAAGGCATGGCCCTCTCGTTCATTGCGCCCCTCATAGCGTTGTTCCTTGCTGCCGTATTCCTAGGTGAACGTATCCGGGTTCAGGCAGTGATCGCCTCCATGCTGGGCCTCACAGGGGTCGTCGTCATCGTAGGGAGCCGCCTCGGGCCTTCCGAGGCGGACCCGGAAGTGCTGCTGGGCATTGCCGCCGTTCTTGCATCTGCCGTGCTCTATGCGGTGAACCTCGTGCTCCAGCGAAAGCAAGCTGTGCTTGCCAGCCCGGTTGAGATCACTCTGTTTCAGAACATGATCGTAGCCTTGATCCTGATGGTCTTCGCACCGTGGTTGCTCGTGCTGCCTTCATCCGAAATTCTTGCGCTGATCGCATTCGGCGCCGTCTGCGCAACCATCGCCCTCTCGCTCTTCGCTTGGGGCTACGCCCGCGCCGAAGCGCAGGTGCTGCTACCCCTCGAGTACACAGCCTTTGTCTGGGCCGCCCTGTTTGGCTGGATCTTCTTTGCAGAGCCGCTGAGCGCGGCCACTCTGGCGGGAACGGTCCTCATCGTGATGGGATGCTGGATCGGCACCCGCAACCCGGCGCGGGAGCATACCGAACAAACGGCGGTGTGATGCCGGCACCCTTGACCTGCGGGCGCCAAGCGCGCATCGGCGGGGCCGACGAATCCGCTTGTCGCATTGCAGCACGGACGGGGGAAAGCCGGACTGCCGCGACGGGCTAAAACACCAAAGGGGAACACGCCCACATGACTCAGGTCGGACAGGACACTCTCGGCACCCGCAGCACCATGAGTGCGGGCGGCAAGGAGATCGCCTACTACTCGTTGAAGAAGGCCTCCGAAAAGTTGGGCGACGTCAGCCGCCTGCCCTTCTCGATGAAGGTGCTTCTGGAGAACCTGCTCCGCTTCGAGGATGGCGGCTTCACCGTCGGGACCGAACACATCCAGGCCATTGTGGACTGGCAGAAGAACCCGGTCACCGGCAACGAGATCCAGTACCGCCCGGCTCGCGTGCTGCTGCAGGACTTCACCGGCGTGCCCTGCGTCGTCGATCTGGCGGCCATGCGCGACGCGATCAAGGCTCTTGGGGGCGACACCAGCAAGATCAACCCGCAGGTTCCCGTGAACCTCGTCATCGATCACTCGGTCATGGTGGACGAATTCGGCCATCCGCGCGCGTTCCAGGAGAACGTGGAGATTGAGTATCAGCGCAACATGGAGCGCTACGACTTCCTCAAGTGGGGTTCCAAGTCGCTCGACAACTTCTCCGCCGTGCCCCCGGGCACCGGCATCTGCCACCAGGTGAACCTCGAATACATCGCGCAGTCGGTCTGGACTTCGCAGGATCAGAACGGACAGCTGGTCGCCTATCCCGACACCTGCGTCGGCACTGACAGCCACACCACGATGGTCAACGGCCTGGGCGTGCTGGGCTGGGGCGTGGGCGGCATTGAGGCCGAAGCAGCAATGCTTGGTCAGCCCGTCTCGATGCTCATTCCCGAAGTGGTCGGCTTCAAGTTCACCGGCGAGCTGAAGGAAGGCGTCACCGCTACCGACCTCGTTCTCACCTGCACCTCGATGCTGCGCCAGCACGGCGTTGTTGGCCGTTTCGTCGAGTACTTCGGCCCCGGCCTCGCCTCGCTGAGCCTCGCCGATCGCGCCACGCTGGCCAACATGGCGCCCGAGTACGGCGCGACTTGCGGCTTCTTCGGCATCGACGACAAGACGCTGGACTACCTGCGGCTCACTGGCCGCGACGAAGACCAGATCGCCATCGTAGAAGCCTATGCGAAAGAGCAGGGCTTCTGGATCGATCCCAATGCAGCCGATCCGGTCTTCTCGAGCATGCTCGAGCTCGATCTGTCGACGGTCGTTCCTTCGCTCGCCGGTCCCAAGCGCCCGCAGGACTGGGTCTCGCTCCCCGACGTTGACAACGTGTTCAACGCCGACATGGAAAAGGTCTACAAGAAGACCAACGCGCGCGTACCGGTAGAGGGCAAGGACTTCGATATCGGCGATGGCGACGTTGTCATCGCAGCGATCACCAGCTGCACCAACACCTCCAATCCCGCGGTGCTCGTTGCAGCCGGCCTCGTCGCCAAGAAGGCGGACGCATTCGGCCTCAAGCCGAAGCCTTGGGTAAAGACTTCGCTCGCCCCAGGCTCGCAGGTGGTGACCGACTACCTCAAGAAGGCGGGCCTGCAGGAGCATCTGGACAGCATCGGCTTCAACCTCGTGGGCTACGGCTGCACCACCTGCATCGGCAACTCCGGCCCGCTGGCCGAGCCGATCAGCAAGGCCATCAACGAGAACGGCCTGGTTGCCAGTGCTGTGATTTCGGGCAACCGCAATTTCGAAGGTCGTGTGTCGCCGGACGTGCGCGCAAACTTCCTCGCTTCACCGCCGCTCGTCGTCGCTTACGCGCTCAAGGGCACTGTGATTGAGGACTTCGTCACCACCCCGATCGGCACCAGCACGGACGGGCAGGACGTCTACCTCCGCGACATCTGGCCGACCAACAACGAGATCGCCGAGACCATCGCCACCTGCATGGACCGTGCGATGTTCCAGGCGCGTTATGCCGATGTCTATCGCGGTGACGAGCACTGGCAGTCGATCAACGTGACCGGCTCCGAAACGTACCAGTGGCGCCCGGCTTCGACCTATGTCGCCAACCCTCCCTATTTTGAGGGCATGGAAATGACGCCGGCACCCGTCAGCGACATTATCGAAGCCAAGCCGTTGCTGATTCTGGGTGATTCGATCACCACGGACCACATCAGCCCGGCAGGTTCGATCAAGGCGGACAGCCCTGCAGGCCACTGGCTGCAGGAGCATCAGGTCGCCAAGGCGGACTTCAACTCGTATGGCGCGCGCCGTGGCCACCATGAGGTCATGATGCGCGGCACCTTCGCCAACATCCGCATCCGCAACGAAATGGTGCCCGGTATCGAGGGCGGCATGAGCCGTTATGGCGAGGAAGTCGGCGCGGTTTACGACGTCGCCATGAAGCACAAGGCTGCGGGCACGCCGATGATTGTCATCGCCGGCAAGGAATACGGCACCGGCTCTTCGCGCGATTGGGCCGCCAAGGGCACCAACCTCCTGGGTGTGCGCGTGGTGATCGTCGAGAGCTTCGAGCGTATCCACCGTTCGAACCTGGTCGGGATGGGCGTGCTGCCGCTGCAGTTCAAGAATGGCGACACGCGCGAAACGCTGGGCCTGACCGGCGACGACAGCTTCACCATCAAGGGCGTTGCCAACCTGAAGCCGCAGCAGGACGTGGAAGTCGAAGTCACCCGCAAGGATGGTTCGAAGTTCACCTTCACCGCCCTGTGCCGCATCGATACCGCCAACGAAGTCGAGTACTTCATGAACGGCGGCATCCTGCAGTACGTGCTGCGCAAGCTCGCCGCCTGATCCTGCGGGCACATCGCTGAGTTCAGAAGGCCCCGTCCTGCCACGTGCAGGCGGGGCCTTTCTCTTTGCCAAGTCGAATTGCGAACGCCCCGGTGCTGGGGTGAACAAAAGGGGCGGTGCCATATCGGCGCCGCCCTTTCGCACATTCGCCATTCCTGCCGGCTTCCAGTGCGTTTCCAGCCTGAGCGGAAACGCTTCAGATCGTCAGTCTTCGCATTTTTCCGAGCCGTTGACCGTCAACAGTCAACTTGGAAGTGCTTCAGGCTGCATTCTTGCCCCACTTGCGTCGTCCCGCAACCACCGCAGCAGCCGCCCCGAACAGAACGAGCATCGGTGGCGCGGGTACCGGCGTACCACTCGTGCCGCTGGTGCCACTGGTGGTGGATGTCGTGGTCGTTGTCGTGGTGTTGCCTGAGGTCGTCGTGGTGGTGCTCGATACGTTGCCTGAAGTCGTGGTTGTCGAGGTGCTTACGTTTCCTGAGGTGGTGGTGCTCACGTTGCCGGACGTGGTGCTCGTACTCACGTTCCCCGACGTCGTACTTGTGCTGACATTGCCCGAGGTCGTGGTGCTGACGTTTCCTGACGTCGTGCTCGTACTCACGTTGCCAGAGGTGGTGCTGCTTACGTTGCCCGACGTGGTCGAGGACACGTTCCCGGAGGTTGTCGTGCTCACACCCCCGGTTGTTGTCGTGGTGGTCGTGGTCGAACCGGGACCGCCGGATGTCGAGGAGGAGGAGGAGGAGGAGGACGAAGACGAGGAGGACGACGTTGAAGACGATGAGGAAGACGAGCCTTGGCCGCCGCCATTCGTCGTGGAGGTAATGACGATGCTCCCTCCGGCACCACCACCGCCCCCGCCAAAGAAGCCCCCGAAGAAGCCGCCACCGAACCCGCCGAGCGGTCCGCCGCCGACTACAACAGGAACCGCACCGCCGCCGCCGGTCGGCATCGCTGGAGGGGCGGGCGGGATGTAGGGCGGAGGCAGCGGCACCATTGCCATCTGCGGCTGGGTGCAGCAGGTGCGCTTGATCACCTTACGCACACGCTGCACCGTCTTCGGCTTTTCGGCTTTCGCGAGGTGCTTGACGGGCTTCGCCTGCTTGACCTCCTTCACCTTTCGGTACTGGCCTTCCTTCGCGGGCGTTTCCGCAACGTGAACCGCACCGCCGCCGATCAGCGCGCACCCGGCCGCACATGCGGAGAGTTTTGCAAGGGCCATCCGGACAGACATAGGCGGTGCTCTCTTCTCTTTACCTGGGCGGGCATTGGGCAGCTTGCAAAAGCCGACCTTCCGCCTCGATCTGCCACAGAGAACGCAGAGAGTGCTTAACGGGACAACGGCGTTAACCTTGATTCGACAGTCCCGAACGGGGAATCCGCGTCCGTTCGGGCGCCGGTGCACACAGTTGTTTCGAAACGGGACTGTGGCCCGATGCAGGTGTAAAGAGATGCGCCTCTTTTGCGCCCCCCGATCAGCTGTCGCCAGGTTCGAAAAGACCGCCCTGTGTGCCTGCAGGCGGCGCGAGTCCCAGGTGACGCCACCCCGCATCGTTCAAGCAACGCCCACGCGCCGTCCGGGCGACCATACCCAGTTGGATCAGGTAAGGCTCAATCACTTCCTCGATCGTATCGCGAGGTTCGGAGAGGCCAGCCGCCAGCGTTTCCACACCCACCGGGCCGCCGCGGTAGATGTCCGCAATCATCGTCAGGTACCGCCGGTCCTGAGCGTCCAGTCCCAATGCATCCACTTCCAGCCGCGTAAGGGAATCATCCGCGACCGCGCGTGTGATCCGCTCGCTACCAGCGACGTGGGCAAAGTCCCTCACGCGCCGCAGCAGCCGGCCGGCGACCCGAGGCGTCCCTCGTGCACGCCGGGCGATCTCGGTAGCACCGCCCTTGTCTATGCCCACGCCCATCAGATGCGCGCCCCGTGTCACCACATGCTCCAGTTCCGGCACGGTGTAGAAGTTCAGGCGGACAGGAATACCGAACCGGTCTCGCAGCGGCGTCTGCAAAAGACCCTGGCGCGTCGTCGCACCGATCAGCGTGAACGGCGGCAGGTCGATACGCACCGAGCGCGCTGAAGGCCCCTCGCCGATCATGAGATCGAGCGCCCGGTCCTCCATGGCGGGATATAGCACTTCCTCCACCACCGGATTGAGGCGATGTATCTCGTCAATGAACAGCACGTCGCCGTGCTCGAGGTTGGTGAGCAAGGCCGCCAGATCACCGGCCTTGGCGATCACCGGCCCGGATGTGGCACGAAAGCCGACGCCCAGCTCACGCGCGACGATCTGCGCCAGCGTCGTTTTGCCCAAGCCCGGAGGGCCGAAGAACAGCACATGGTCCATCGCCTCTCGCCGGGACCGAGCGGATTCGATGAACACCTGCAGGTTGCCCTTGGCGGCTGCCTGGCCGACAAATTCAGCCAGCGTCTTCGGCCTGAGCGCGGCGTCGACATCTTCCGGTTGGCGGTCCGAAGCCAGAAGCGGGTTGTCAGTCATGATGCTCGACCTCGCCGCCGATATTTACCCAAGCGTGCCTCCGCGCCTCATAAACGGAACTCGCAGGGGACGGGAAGTGAGGGTCCGAAAAAGCGCCAACCGCTACGGCGATCACGTCGCGCTCCTCGACGACCCGATAGTAGACCGTGGAACCGCAACAAGGGCAGAAACTGCAAACGCTTGTGCTTCCCTCATCCCCCTTCCGCGACCACTCACGAATCTCTCCCGAGACCCTGATCTGCTCCGAGCGGAAGCGAGCTTGCGCTGCGAAAACGGAGCCGCTACGTCGTTGGCATGCCAGACAATGGCAGACGGAGACGCGCACCGGCTCACCGCGTGTGTGCACTCGCAGTTGTCCGCACTGGCAGCGGGCTTCGCGCAGTTTCACGTGGCCGCTCTCTTGAGCGCCACACGCACCAGATCGTTCAACCCGGCGCTCTCACCCAGTTCCTCAACGGCCTGCGCCACTGCCGCACCAGCAACCGCCGGCTTGAAGCCGAGGTTCTGCAGGGCGGAAAGGGCATCCGCCGTCGCCGAGCCGGCGGGCGCGGCGATTGTCGCGCCTCCCGGAGCAGCCGGCAAGCCGCCGGCCTTGTCCTTCAACTCGTTGACAATCCGGCTCGCAAGCTTGGGCCCGACACCATTGGCCCGAGCCACCATCGCCGCGTCTCCCCCCGCGCAGGCGCGCTGAAGCTCCTCCGTCGTCAGCGCGGACAGGATCGCCAGCGCAACCTTGCTGCCGACACCCTGAACGGCGGTCAGGAGACGGAACCAGTCCCGCTCCCCTGCAGAGGCAAAGCCGATCAGCCGCATGTCGTTTTCGGAGACCTGCAGATCGGTGAAAACCACGGCCCTGTCGCCCCTGATGCCCAGCGCTTGCAGCGTCCGGGCGGAACAGTGCACCAGATAACCGACGCCCTGTACGTCGATCACGGCCCAGTCCGGGCCGAAATCCTCAAGCGTGCCGGAGAGACGGGCGATCATGGTTTGTTCCTATGACAGGTGCGGCAGCGCCGGGCAAGTCTGCCCGCGTGGATCGACCGCTAGCGGTGGCTGCCCAGCATGTTGGCGTGGGTGATCGCGACCGCCAGGGCATCGGCGGCATCCGCTCCCGCCAGCTTGACGCCCGGAAGCAGGACCTTGAGCATCGCTTGCACCTGCGTCTTCTCGGCTCGCCCGGTGCCCACCAGCGCCTTCTTTACCAAGCTGGTTGCATACTCGCTAACGGGCAGCCCCGCTCGCGCAATCGCCAGCAGGCAGACGCCACGGGCCTGTCCCAGCTTGAGCGTCGATTGCGCGTTGGTGTTGACGAAGACCTCTTCGACGGCCCCGAAATCGGGCCGGTGCGCCAGGATGACATCGGTCAGTTCGCGGTCGAGCGTCACGAGCCGCTCAGCCAGCGAACTGGCAGCATCCGTGCGGACTTGCCCGTTGGCGATGTGACTTAGCCGACTTCCCGATTTCGAGACGATACCCCAGCCCGTGCAGGCAAGGCCGGGGTCGAGGCCGATTATGAGCAACCAGTATCCCCTCTGCCGAGGACCACTAGCCGAGCTTCTCCATCACCTCTTCGGAGACCTCGTAGTTGCCCCAGACGGTCTGCACGTCGTCGTCGTCGTCGAGTGCGTCGATCAGCTTGAACAGCGTGCCAGCGTTATCCTCGCCCACGTCGACCTTGAGGTTCGGCTTCCACGCCAGCTTGACGCCTTCGGCTTCGCCAAGCGATTTTTCGAGTTCGCGCGCGACTTCGTGGAGGTTCTCCACGCTCGTCCACACCGAGTGGCTCTCGCTGTCGCTCTCAACGTCGTCCGCACCGGCTTCGATCGCGGCCTCCAGCACCTTCTCCTCGTCGCCCACGCTGCCGGGGTATTCGATCAGGCCCAGCCGCTCGAAGCCGTGGCTCACTGCCCCGCTTGCACCAAGATTTCCGCCGTTCTTGGAGAAGGCGGTCCGCACATTGGTGGCGGTGCGATTGCGATTGTCGGTCAACGCCTCAACGATGATGGCGACGCCACCCGGGCCGTAACCCTCGTAGCGCACTTCCTCGTAGTTCTCGCCGTCGCCCTTGCTCGCCTTCTCGATGGCGCGCTGGATATTGTCCTTGGGCATGGACTGCGCCTTGGCTGCGTTCACCGCTGCGCGCAGGCGCGGGTTCATGTCCGGATCGGGCATGCCCATCTTCGCGGCGACGGTAATCTCGCGCGAAAGCTTTGAGAACATCGCCGAGCGCTTCTTATCCTGCGCGCCCTTGCGATGCATGATGTTCTTGAATTTGGAATGGCCTGCCATCGTCTGCCCGTCTTCTGTGCCCGCGTTCCGGTGCGCGCTTGAGGATGGGCGCCCTTACAACAGCCCTGCGCACGAGGGCAACCGGCGACCGGTACCAATGCTGCCCATTACACCAGAACCGCAGTTCCCGAACAGCTTACCATGAGCATCGAGCCGGACTGGCCGATGACCTCGTAATCGATGTCGACGCCGATGACAGCGTTGCCGCCCAGCCGCTCCGCTTCACTCTCCATCTCGGCGAGCGCTTCCTTGCGTGCACGCTGCAGCACCTGCTCGTACTTGCCCGAACGACCGCCAACGATGTCCGTGATGCTGGCGAACAGGTCTCGAAAGACGTTCGCACCCACGATCACTTCGCCGGTGACAATACCCAGATACTCACGGGCCGGGCGCCCTTCGATGGTGGGCGTGGTGGTGACGATCATGACCGCTCCTGCTCAGTTGAGAGGTGCAGTCTAACGCATCGCCCCACCGACGCCATCGCAAGAATCAACCCAGACCCAGAGCGGCCTTATAGGTGTCCAGAACCATCTCCATTTCCTTGCGGTCGTCCGGCTTCATCTTCCGCAGGCGCACGATCTGACGCATGATCTTGACGTCGTAGCCCACCGCCTTGGCCTCTGCGTAGACGTCGCGGATGTCGTCGGAAATGCCCTTCTTCTCCTCTTCGAGGCGTTCGACGCGCTCGATCAGGAGGCGCAGGCGGTCGTCGGTGGTCTCGGCCATGATGGTGTCGTGCTTTCCGTATCCGGTGAATCGGTTGGGCGCGGCTGATAGCGGCAGCCGCTCGATCCGGCAAAAGAACATGCTGTGGAAATCGGAAGTCCTGAAGACTTCAACGCGATCCCGCGTTCCTCTTGAGGCTCTCCTCCATACGGGTGAGCTGCTCTGGTGTGGCGTCCGTCTGATATTTGTCCTTCCACTCCGCCGCAGGCATGCCGTGGATCAGCTCCCGCGCCGCAGCCTTGTCGCCTGGAAAGCCGGCATCGCGAATCCAGTCGGCCAGACAGTTGCGGCAGAACCCGGACAACCCCATCAATTCGATGTTCTGCGCGTCGTGCCGGTGGCGCAGGTGCCGCACCAGCCTACGGAAGGCAGCGGCGGCCTGTGCATCGTCCAGAGTGTCCAGTGGGTCGTTTTCGTTCATAATCCGTCCCGTTCGTCCTTGGTTTGTCACGTTCCCTTTGCCATATGGACCTGCGATCGCAACACGGCAGGACAGCAATTGGCACGCACTGATACGAAGAAGGGCATCCGTCGTCGCCGCAAGGTGAAGATCCTCGCCACGCTGGGACCAGCCAGCAGCACCAAGGAAACTATCGCCGCCCTCCTCCGCGCCGGTGCCGATGCGTTCCGCGTCAACATGAGCCACGGCGAACACGAGACGCACGCCCGCACCATTGCTCTCATTCGTGAGGTGGAAAAGGAAGTGGGGCGCCCGGTCGCGATTCTGTGCGACTTGCAGGGCCCGAAGCTCCGGGTCGGAAAGTTCCGCGACGGCTCTGCCTTCATTCGCCACGGCGCGCACTTCACGCTCGACCGGAACCCGGAACCGGGCGACGACACGCGTGTGGAACTGCCGCACCCCGAACTTTTCGGTATCCTCGAAAAGGGCCAGCGGCTTCTTATCGATGACGGAAAGCTGCGCCTTAAGGTGATCCGCGCCGAGCCCGATGCGCTGCTATGCTCGGCCGAGGTCGGCGGACCGATTTCGGACCGTAAGGGTGTCAATGTACCCGACACGCTGGTGCCAGTGCCCGCACTCACCGACAAGGACCGCCGCGATCTCGCCTTTGCCATCCAGCATCAGGCGGATTGGATCGGCCTATCCTTTGTGCAGCGGCCGGAGGACGTCGCCGAGGCGCGGCGCCTGCTGGGCGGCCACGGTGCGCTCATGGCCAAGATCGAGAAGCCCAGCGCCATCCAGAGTCTGGACGAGATTGTCGAACTGTCCGACGGCATCATGGTCGCCCGCGGAGACCTGGGGGTCGAGCTCAATCCGGAAGAAGTGCCGCCCCTACAGAAGCGAATCATCGAAAAGGTCCGGCTCGCGGGCAAACCCGTCGTTGTCGCGACCCAGATGCTCGAATCGATGATCGAGCGCCCCACTCCGACCCGCGCCGAAGTGTCGGACGTTGCCAACGCCGTGTACGATGGCGCCGATGCGGTGATGCTTTCCGCCGAAACCGCTGCCGGACAGTGGCCGCTTGAGGCGGTTACAATCATGGATCGTATCGCTGTGCAGGTGGAAGCGGACCTGACCTACCGCGAGCGCATCCACCTGGCTGAGATCCCGCCGGACGCGACGATGGCCGATGCGCTATCCGAAGCCTGCGCAAGCATCGCCGATGCTCTGCCGATCGAAGCCATCATCTGCTTCACTCTCTCGGGCATTTCCGCACGACGCGTGGCGCGAGAGCGGCCCTCAGCGCCGATGCTGGTGCTGACGTCGAGCGTGCAATCGGCGCGACGGCTGGCCCTGCTCTGGGGCGCGCATCCGGTCACGACCAAGGACATCGGAAGCTTCGAGGAGATGATCGCGAAGGGCAGGCGGATGGCCCTGCGTCACGGTTTCGGCGGCGCCGGCTCGCGTCTGGTAATCCTGGCGGGTGTGCCCTTCGGCGTACCGGGCTCCACCAACCTGCTGCACGTGATCACCCTTTCAGGCAACGAGCTGAAGGGGCACGACGGAGCCTAGCTGCGGCTCCCGAACAGGGCGGATCCGACGCGCACATGGGTAGCGCCGAGCATGACGGCGGTCTCGAAGTCATCGCTCATGCCCATTGATAGCTGCCTCAACCCGTTTTCATCCGCCAGCTTGGCAAGCAGCGCGAAGTAGGGGGCGGGCTCAAGAGCCGCCGGCGGCACGCACATGAGCCCGGCAACAGGCACGTCGGCATCGCGCGCCTGTTGCAGAAGCTCCGGCAGCGCGGCGATGGGACAGCCGCCCTTCTGCTCTTCCTCACCGATATTCACCTGGACGAAGCAGGGGACCTGGCGACCGGCCTTTTCCATCGCTTTGCCCAGAGCCGTCAGGAGCGAGAGCCGATCGAGCGAGTGGATGCAGTCAAACAAGGCCACGGCCTCATCGGCCTTGTTTGACTGGAGTTGCCCCACGAGATGCAATCGGACCTGAGGATGTGCCTCGATCAACTCCGGCCACTTCGACTGCGCCTCCTGCACGCGGTTCTCTCCAAAGACGTACTGCCCTTGGGCGATAAGCGGCGCGATCCGCTCTGCCGGGTGTGTCTTGGAAACGGCGATCAGCTGGATCTGATCAGGCTCCCTCCCCGCAATCGCGGCAGCTTTGGCGATGCGATTGCGCACGTCCTCAAGAGGGCTTGCAGGCGAGACGAGAGTAGCTGGCTGATCCATGGCGCGCTGCTATAGCGCCTGTGTGCGCAACCGCTACCCGCCCTGCACTCTGCCGTCCGTCTGGCTCATCAGCGATGAACGCATCGATGAGAGGCTTGAAAGTGCGCTCAGCCGCCTTCCTCGCGGTAGTGGCTTCATATTCCGCCACTATCACTTGTCTGCCAGCGAAAGGCGCGCGCGCTTTCGCTCTCTCCGCTCAGCGCTGCGCAAAGGCAGGCACTTGAGCGTGCTGGCAGATACGCCCGCAGCGGCCCGGCGGTGGGGGGCTGCTGGTGCTTACGGTCGGGCGCGCAAACTGTCCGCCGGTCCCGCACTCTTGCGACTGGTGACAGCGCATTCGCTGCGGGAGATCGGTGAGGCGAATCGGATTCGCGCCGACGCGGTTCTGCTCTCGCCGGTTCATCCCACGCGCACGCATCCAGGCGCCCCGTCGCTCGGCCCCGTCCGCTACCGCCTGCTGGCGGCGCGCTCCCGCGTCCCGGTGATAGCACTGGGGGGCATGAATGCGTCGCGCGCGCGCGCGCTGGGTGCACGCCATTGGGCCGCCATTGAGAGTCTTGCACAGCCACGCAAGCGGCCGTTCCCGATCCATTCTTGACGGCGAGTCCTGCTCGCGCGCATTATTGTCAGCCAGAACCAGGGTATTTACAGAACATGGCGACACGTCCCATCGCGCCCGGCCGGCGGATCGCCAAGCCGGATTGGCGCGCCGTCCTCAAGCGCTCCGTGCGGCGCGCGAGCGAGCTTACCGGCGCTCTGACGCTGTTTTCGGCGATGCTGTTCTTCGCCCTGTCGATCCTCAGCTATCACCAGACAGACCCCTCGACGTCGACGGCGGCGGCAGAGGGTGCCGTGCAGAACTGGATGGGTCCGGCAGGTGCATGGCTGGCCGATTTCGCCCTCCTCCTTCTCGGGCCCGTGTGTATCCTGTTCGTGCCGCTGCTTTATGTTTTTGCGCGCAAGCTCTGGCGGCTGGTCGAGGAGGAAGACGGCAGCGTCGAACCCAGCGACGAGCGCTGGTGGCGTCCGGTAAGCGTCCTTGCCCTTTCAATGGTCCTCATCGCCACTGTGCTTTCGCTAGGGTTTACGCAGCCCGGAGGCGTCCTGCCCGCATCCATGGGCGGTATCGCCGGCCTGCTGGGCGCGAAGGTCGTGCACGGCATCACCGGATTCCTGCCGGAGCAGATCCAAGGCTGGGCTATATTCGGGATCGCCGTCGCCTGCCTGTTCACCGGCACGGCTCTGGCGGGCAAGGTCTTTGCATTCGACTGGGGTATCCTGTTGTCGTTGCCCGGCAGACTGGGCCGCGTGGCCGACGCGCTTCCGACGGCCGACACGCGGGAGAAAGCGCCCGCGCGCGAGAAAGCTGAAAGCGCACCCTGGGCCCAGCCGGCAGCTGCCACGCCACCCTCGCCCATCACGAGCACGGATGAGAGGCCGCGCAAGGCTCCGGAGATCGTCGACCCCAGCAAGCCCGCAGTGCCCGCGCAACTCGCTTCCAGCGCGCGGCAGAAGGACTTCTTCGACCAATACGAACTGCCCGGTCTCGACCTGCTCGCGGAAGCACCGGCCGGCTCGCAGAAGCCCATCGACAAACTCAGTCTGGAGCGCAACGCCCGCCTGCTGGAAACCGTCCTCGACGATTTCAACGTGAAAGGCGAGATTACAGCAGTGCGGACCGGTCCGGTCGTCACGATGTATGAGCTGGAACCCGCACCCGGCATCAAGGCGAGCCGTGTCATCGGGCTTGCCGACGATATTGCCCGGAACATGAGCGCGATCTCCGCTCGTGTCTCTGCAATACCCGGCCGCACGGTCATGGGCATCGAACTTCCCAACGTCGATCGTCAGATGGTCTCCTTCCGCGAGATGGTCGGCTCGGAGGCCTTTGCCAGCCACAAGGGCATGCTGCCGATCATCCTGGGCAAGGATATCGCCGGAGAGCCGGTGGTCGCCGACCTTGCAACCATGCCGCACCTGCTGGTGGCCGGCACCACCGGGTCGGGCAAATCGGTGGGCCTGAACTGCATTCTGCTCTCGCTGCTCTACCGGATGACACCTGCACAATGCCGGATGATCCTGGTCGATCCGAAGGTTCTCGAGCTCAAGAGCTACGACGACATTCCGCATCTGCTGTCGCCCGTCGTGACCGAGCCACCCAAGGCCGTGCGCGCGCTCAAGTGGGCGGTGGAGGAGATGGAACGCCGCTATCGCATGATGAGCGAGATCAGCGTTCGTAACCTTGCCAGCTTCAACGAGAAGGTGCGCGCCGCTGCTGCCAAGGGCAAGCCGCTGGGACGGCGCGTGCAGATCGGCTTCGATCCGGACACGGGCGAGGAGCTCTACGAGGAGAACCAGCTCGACTATCAGGTGCTGCCGCAGATCGTGCTGATCGTGGACGAGCTTGCCGACCTCATGGTCACCGTCGGCAAGGAAATCGAAGTGCTGATCCAGCGGCTCTCCCAAAAGAGCCGTGCCGCCGGCATCCACCTCATCATGGCGACGCAGCGCCCTTCCGTCGACGTCATCACCGGCGTCATCAAGGCCAACCTGCCGACCCGCATCAGCTTTGCCGTGACCAGCCGCATCGACAGCCGCACGATCCTAGGCGAGCAAGGCGCCGAACAGCTGCTCGGCAAGGGCGACATGCTTTACAAGCCGAACACCGACCCGGTGAAGCGCGTGCACGGCCCCTTCGTCAGCGACGAAGAAGTGGAAGGCGTGGCCGACTTCTGGCGAGGCCAGGGCAAGCCCGACTACGTCGACGCCGTCACTGAAGAGCCCGAGGACGGCGGCTTCGGCTTTGAGGATATCGACGCCGCCTCCGACAACCCGGAGGAGCGCAAGTACCGTCAGGTCTGCCACCTGGTCTTCGAGAACCAGAAGGTCTCCGTCTCCTGGCTGCAGCGCCAAATGGGCGTCGGTTACAACACGGCGGCAAAGTGGGTCGAGCGCATGGAGAACGACGGCTACGTCGGGCCTGCCAACCATGTCGGCCGCCGAGACATCTACCGCGACGAGAACGGCAATCCGCTTTGAGGTTCAGGGACGATCTGCAGCCGCGCCATTCGTTGGCAATCTCGGGACGGCAGGAGAGTAATATGAAGCCTGTATCTCTCCCTCGCCCGCTACTCCGCTGATGGAAGAGCACGCCCAGAGCTTCCTCCTGCGGGACGGGTTCTTCCTGCTCGGTACCGCTCTGATCTTCGTTCTGGTGTTTCGCCGGCTCGGCCTTGGAGCCACGCTGGGTTACCTGATGGCGGGCGCCATTCTGGGCCCCTATGCTCTCAATCTCGTAGGCGATGCGCAGGCCAAGATCGGGATTGCCGAACTCGGCATCACCTTGCTGCTGTTCATCGTCGGTCTGGAGCTGGCCCCGCGTCGGCTATGGCGGATGCGACACGAGATTTTCGGACTGGGCCTGCTGCAAGTCGCCACCTGCGGGCTGGCGATCTCTGGCGTGATCTACACTTTCACGGGCTTCACACTGACAGCCTCGCTCGCACTTGGCCTGCCGCTGGGCCTCTCATCGACGGCTCAGGTTCTGCCCATGCTCCAGAGCGCGGGCCGGCTTCACACGCCGTTCGGGGAGCGGGCCTTTGCAATCCTGCTGTTTCAGGACCTCTCCATCATCCCCCTCATCACGATCATCGCCGCGATGAGCCGCAACCCTGCCGCCGCCGATGGGCCACCTGGCTGGCTGCTGGTGGTCTACACACTCGGCGCTATCGTGGGGTTGATCGCCGCCGGTCGCTTTGTCATCCGGCCATTGTTCCGGCTGATCGGCAATCTGGGCGAGCGGGAGATGTTCGTCTTCGCGGCCCTTTTCACGGTCATCGCTTCTGCTGCCGCGATGGAATGGCTCGGGCTGTCCACTGCGCTGGGCGCCTTCGTCGCAGGCGTGATGCTTGCGGACACCCCTTACCGGCATGAGCTAGAGGCGGACGTGGAGCCCTTCCGCACGATCCTGCTCGGCCTGTTTTTCATGTCGGTCGGCATGCTGCTCGACCTCAATGCCATCGCTCAGCGCCCGGTGTTCGTCCTGTCGCTGGCGTTGGCTCTGATCGCCACGAAAACACTCGTGATCTTCCTGATCGCAAAGGCCTTCCGCATGGAATGGCGCGGTGCCCTGGCCCTGGGCCTTCTGCTGAGCCAAGGTGGCGAGTTCGGGTTCGTTCTGTTCGCGCAGGCGCAGGGGGCATTGCTCATCTCGCCCGAGGCCGCGAGCGTGTTTGCAGCCATCATCACTCTGTCGATGATATCGACGCCGTTCCTGATGAACGCAACGCGTCGCATACGCGAGGTTCCAGTTCGAGCAACGGAGTCGAGAGACGGCCCCACACCGGAGGGGTCGAGTGCACTGATCGTGGGCTATGGCCGCTTCGGCCAGACAGTCGCGCAGATGCTGCTCGCTGCCGACGTTCCCGTGACGCTGATAGACCGCGACGTTGAGATGATCGACGTTGCTCGAGACTTTGGCGCGAAGGTCTATTTTGGCGACGGCACCCGTATCGACCTCCTGCGACAGGCTGGGGGAGCAGAAGCACAGTTGATCGCCTTCTGCATCGATGGCGAGCAAGTCACCGAGGGTTTGTTGGAGGCGGTGCACCACGCGTTTCCACAAGCGGAAATCAGCGTGAGGGCATTCGATCGGCGCACAATGTTGCGCCTCAAGGATGCGCCGGCCCGCTTCGTCGTGCGCGAAGTCCTGGAGTCCGCCGTACGCATGGCACGCCTGTCACTGGAGGCGCTGGGAAATTCGAGGGAAAGCATCGACCTTGCAGAGGCGGCGTACCGCGCGCGGGACAAGGAGCGGCTGAGGGCGCAGTTCGCTGCTGACGACGTGACGGCGGCCCGGGACCATATCTTTACTACGCCCGCGTCGCCAACTGGCTGAAGTCCGTGAACGGGGAGCAGGATAGCGCGCACATAATCTTACAATCTCGCGAAACATTGTTATTTTCCCGCCATTAAGATGCGGGACTACTGCCCCGCAACGGAGACAAAGTATGCGCGTTGGAACGGTTCGCGAGATCAAGAACCACGAGTACCGCGTCGGCCTGACTCCCGAGAGTGTCTGCGAACTGGTTTCACACGGGCATGAAGTCTGGGTCGAAACAGGTGCAGGCCTCGGCATCGGCGCTGCCGACAGCGACTATGAAGCACAGGGGGCCCTCATCAAGGGAAGCCCGCAAACAATCTTTGCCGAATGCGAGATGATCGTGAAGGTAAAAGAGCCACAGGCCGGGGAGCGAGCCATGCTCCGCGAGGGTCAGGTGCTCTACACTTACCTTCACCTGGCACCCGATCCGGAGCAGACGGCGGATCTGGTGAAATCGGGCGTAACTGCCATCGCCTATGAGACCGTCACGGGCCCTGGTGGGTCGCTGCCGCTCCTGAAGCCGATGAGCCAGGTTGCAGGGCGCATGTCGATCCAAGCCGGCGCGACCGCGCTTGAGAAAGCGCATGGCGGGCGCGGCGTGCTGCTGGGCGGCGTGCCCGGAGTCATGCCGGGCAAGGTCGCGGTGATCGGCGGTGGCGTCGTCGGCTTCAACGCAGCGCAGATGGCCGTCGGGCTTGGTGCTGACGTGACGATCCTCGACCGCAATCCCGAAGTGCTGGAGCGGCTCGGCATTCACTTCGAAAGCCGAGCCAAGACTCGCTTCTCAAGCAAGGCCAATCTAGCGGAAAGCGTCGCCGAGGCAGACCTCGTGATCGGCGCTGTGCTGATCCCGGGGGCCGCCGCCCCCAAGCTTGTCAGCCGTGCGATGCTGGGCTCGATGAAGGCGGGCGCGGTGCTGGTGGACGTGGCCATCGACCAAGGCGGCTGCTTCGAAACCAGCAAGCCGACCACGCACGCTGACCCGACCTTTGTCGTGGATGGCATCGTTCACTACTGCGTGGCCAACATGCCTGGCGCCGTCGCACGCACCAGCACTTACGCGCTCAACAACGTAACCCTGCCCCATGCCCTCGCCATTGCGGACAAAGGCTGGAAGCAGGCTTTACGCGACGAACCGCACCTTGCCGAGGGGCTGAACGTGCACGCAGGCAAGGTAACATACCAGGCCGTGGCCGAGGATCTGGGCTACCACTACGTACCGGTGGGTGACGTTCTCGACTGATCGGCCGCCGCCATCACGGTGTCATGAAGGGTGCCGCCACGTCAGGCGGCACCCGCATGATCCGACCGGATTCGACATCCAGCATCGCCCACTGGGTCCGGGCAGCAACCAGGATCTTCCCGGCTGCGCTGCGGAATTCGTAGCGCCGTTCGAAGCGCGCCCCTTCGGGCGGCGCCTCAATCCACGTCGTCGCCTGCGCGACCTCACCCTCGCGGATATTGCCGCGATAGTCGATCTCGTGCCGTACCACGAGCCAGGCGTAGCGCTCCTGGTGCTCCGGTGGAGCTACAGCCTCCCAGTGAGCCGTGGCCAGCGCCTCCATCCATTGGACCCAGACCGCGTTGTTTACGTGGCCCATCCGGTCGATATGCGCAGGCTCGGCTGTGAAGCTGAGCGTGAACCTGTTCAGCTCTCCACTCCCAACTGCCAGAGGATGAAGGCGAACTCCTCTGCCGTTTCCTGCAGGCTCTCGAACCGGCCCGACTTGCCGCCGTGCCCTGCCCCCATGTTGGTCTTGAGAAGGAGTTCGTTATCGTCCGTCTTGAGTTCGCGCAGCTTTGCCACCCACTTCGCGGGCTCCCAGTAAGTCACCCTTGGGTCATTTAGACCCGCGGTGACCATGATCGGGGGATAGGCTTGTTCCCGCACCTGATCGTAAGGGCTGTAGCTGCGGATGAACTCGAAGGCCGCCCTATCCTCGATCGGATTGCCCCATTCCGGCCATTCACCGGGAGTGAGCGGTAGCGAGGCATCGAGCATTGTGTTGAGCACATCGACAAAGGGCACGTGCGCGACCACCGCTCCGAAAAGCTCCGGGTCCGAATTGATCACCGCGCCCATCAGTTCGCCGCCCGCAGAGCCACCCGAGATGCTGATTTTGCCTTCCTCGGTATAACTACGCGCAATCAGGCCCTTCGCAGCGTCGACGAAGTCGTTGAAGGTGTTGGTGCGCTTCTCCAGCTTGCCCGCCTTGTACCAGGCGCGGCCGAGGTCGTCTCCGCCACGGATATGCGCGATAGCATAGGCGAAACCGCGATCGACCAGGCTCAACCGGGCGGTGGAGAAGCCCGGATCGATCGCGATGCCGTATGCGCCATAGCCGTAAAGGTGCAGCGGCCCAGCAGGCGCGCGATCCTTGCGCATGACCACGCTCACCGGGATGGCAGTGCCATCGCGCGCGGGGATTTCCAGCCGCTCCGTCACATAGAGGGATGCGTCGTATCCTGACGGTATCTCCTGCACTTTCAGCGTTGTAAGCCGCTTTGCCGCCACTTCGTAGTCGTAGACAGTGGCGGGGCTAACCATCGACTCGTAAGAGAGCCGCAGTGTGTGCATGTCCCACTCGGGATTGTCGCCGAGACCCGCGCTGTAGCTCGCCTCCGGGAACACGATCGGCTCGATGCGCGAGGGCGCGTCGTAGTAGCGCACCTCGATGGTATCGAGGCCGGCACGCCGCCCCTCGACCACGTAGAAGTCGCGGAACAACTCAAAGCCGGTAAGATAAAACGCGTCCGAACCCTCGATCAGGGTCGTCCATTCGCCCGGTCGGTCGAGCGGAGCGGTGGCGAGGCGGAAGTTCTCGTGCGTATCGTTGGCATGAATGTAGAGAACGCCTTCGCGCTCATCGACGTCGTACTCCACGCCCTTCTGGCGTTCGCGAACGAGGATCTGCTCACCCAGGGGATCGTCGGCGCGGACGATCCGCACTTCGCTGGTCTCGTGATCGCTCGCGCCGATGATCAGCCATTGCTCGTTGGCTGAAAGAGAAGAACCGACACGAAAACCTTCGTCGTCCTCGTGGTATAGTTCCACGTCTTCGCTCGTGGGGGTTCCGAGCCTGTGCAAGCGCGCATTGTCGGTACGCCACTGCTCGTTGGCAAGCGAGTAGACGAGCGCGGTGTCGTTCGCCACCCAGACGAGGCTGGATAGAGTGCCGGGTATCTCGTCGGCGAGCAGCTCGCCGGTCGCAAGATCCTTGATACGCGCAGTAAACCGCTCCGAACCGTTGTCATCGATCGAATATGCCAGCAGCTTGCCGTTCTTGCTGACAGAGATCGCACCAAGCCTGAAGTACTCCTTGCCCTCAGCGAGAGCGACTTCATCAAGGATCAGCTCGTCGGGTCCGCCCTCGACCGGGCGACGCCACCACTTCTTGTACTCGGCGCCTTCCTCGAACTCGATCCAATAGTACCAGTCGCCATCCTTTTGCGGTACGGACTTGTCGGCTTCCTTGATGCGAGCGCGCATCTCCTTGAACAGTTTGTCGATCAAGGGCTTGCGGTCAGCCATGCGCGATTCGAACCACCCATTCTCCGCCTCAAGGTGCTGCAGGATGGCTTTGTCGCTGACCTCTGGGTAGCCCTGGTCGCGAAGCCACGCGTAATCATCGGACACATCGATGCCATGATGGGAGGAAACGTGCGGTTTTTTCGCCGCCTGCGGTGGACCGGAAAGGGTGTGGGTGGAAGTTGCCATGCCCCGCATCTATGATCGGCGGATGACCCCCGCAACCCGGACATGCTTTCCATGCTGATGAACACCCATGAAGCGCGGCTAGATGCCCTCCGCAAGGAGCTGGCTCGCCAGAACCTCGATGGCTTCGTCGTGCCGATCTCTGACGAGCATATGAGCGAGTACGTGGGGGGGTATGCGCAACGGCTCGCATGGCTGACGGGCTTCGGAGGCTCCGCCGGTACTGCCGTCGTGCTGGCCGATGCCTCCGTTGACCCCGGCGCGGCGATCTTTGTCGATGGGCGGTACACCTTGCAGGTCCGCGATCAGGTGGACGGCCGCCTCTACGCCTATGAAAGCGTGCCGGAAACGAGCGTTGCAAAGTGGCTCGCCGCATATGCCCCCAAGGGCGCGCGGATCGGCTATGACGCCTGGCTGCACAGCAAGGGCTGGGTGGCAGCGGTGCGCAACGCGCTGGAGCCGAAAGGCGGTACGCTGGTACCAGTGGAGCGCAACCCGATCGACGCGATCTGGGAGGATCGCCCCGAGCCCTCCTCCGCCGCTGCGCTGGTACACGGTGAAGAGCTTGCCGGCGAATCCAGCCAGGCCAAGCGTGAAGCGCTCTCCGCATGGCTGGCCGAAGAGCAGCTGGACGTTGCTGTCATCACCGCCCTCGACTCGATTGCGTGGCTACTCAACATTCGTGGCGAGGACGTGGAGCGCACGCCGGTCGCCCTGTCGTACGTCCTTGCCCATGCGGACGGCACGGCCGATCTTTTCATCGCCGAAGAGAAAGTGACGGCTGAGTTACGCCGTCACCTCGGCAATGCCGTGCGGATCATGGCTCGCGATGCTTTTGTGCCATCCTTGCAAAGCCTCGCGGGCAAGCGGATCGCCGTCGATCCGGAACGTGCGGTGGAGGCGATCTTCGCCACTCTGCAGAATGCCGGCGCCGCCATCGTCGAAGCGCGCGACCCCACGGTGCTGCCGAAGGCCGTAAAGAATCCGGTCGAGCAGCAGGGTCACCGCGCCGCACAGGTGCGCGACGGAGCGGCGATGTCGCGCTTCCTCCACTGGCTTGAGCAGGAAGGCCCCAAGGGTGAAGTAACTGAAATCTCTGCCGCCGAGGCCCTGCACACATTCCGCAAGCAAGGCGGCGATCTGCGCGATCTTTCCTTCGACACGATCTCCGGCGCGGGACCAAACGGGGCTATCGTCCACTACCGCGTAAGCGAGGAGACCAACCGAACGCTGGAGCCCGGCAGTGTGTACCTCGTTGACTCGGGAGGTCAGTATCCTGACGGAACCACCGACATCACCCGGACCGTCTGGATCGGTCCTGGCGAGCCCCCCGCCGAAGTGAAGGATCGCTTCACCCGCGTACTCAAGGGCCATATCGCTCTTGCTCGGGCGGTTTTCCCGCGCGGCACCGCGGGCCACCAACTCGACATCCTCGCGCGCCAGTTCCTTTGGCAGGCGGGGCTGGATTATGCCCACGGGACCGGTCACGGTGTCGGCAGTTTCCTCTCCGTGCACGAAGGACCACAGCGCATCGCCAAATCTGCGGGCGGGCAGGCTGGAACCGATCAGGATCTGCTGCCCGGCATGTTCCTGTCCAACGAGCCAGGATACTACAAGACCGGCGAGTACGGCATCCGGATCGAGAACCTGGTCCTCGTGGAGCCACGCGAGATTCCCGGCGCAGAAGACGAGTACTTTGGTTTCGAGACACTCACCCTGGCTCCCATCGAGTCTCGGCTCGTCGACGTCGGATTGCTTACGGCTGACGAGATTGCCTGGTGGAACGCGTACCACGCCCGTGTTGCGCAGGTGATTGGGCCGCAGCTCGAGGGGTCAGACAAAGCGTGGCTTGAAGAGCGATGCCGCGCTATCGGTTAAACAACAAAAAGGGGGACCAAGATGCCTGTAGCTCATGTGACATTCGGAAGCGCCGATCTGGAGCGGGGCGCGCGTTTTTACGATGCAGTGATGGCTGAGTTTGGCGGTTCACGAATGATGGAATCCGATCGCGCCGTCGGCTGGAGCTTCCCCGAGGGGGGAACCAGTATCGGCATCTGCACGCCGTTCGACGGCGCTCCCGCGAACGTCGGCAACGGCAGCATGTTCGCCCTCATGGCATCGGGTGAGGACCAGGTACGCCGCGTTCATGGCGCCGCGCTGGCCAATGGCGGCAGCTGCGAAGGGGAGCCGGGCCTGCGTGAGAACGGCTTCTATGCAGCGTACTTCCGCGATCCCGACGGCAACAAGCTCAATGCCTTCTGCATACCCGCGGCAGGATGATCTTGTGGATGCAAACGATCTGAGCACTCATCCCGTCCACCTCGGCTCCGGCGGAAAAGCGGTTCCGCAGCCGCCCTTCACCGGCGCCGAGTGGTACGAGAGTTATGCCGCGCGCGTGACTGCTGATGGGCCAGATGGGCGTCTTGTCTCGGTTTACGACTTCTCCGAAGACTGGGAGATGCACCCCGCCGGCGACGAACTGGTCGTCTGCCTGGAGGGAGAGATCACGCTCATTCAGGAGCGGCTCGACGGCAGCTTCCACGCGGAAACCCTGCGCCCCTACCAGTATGCAGTGAACGCCGCAGGGGTCTGGCACACAGCCAATGTAAGCGGTTCGGCAAGAGCTCTGTTCATTACCTCTGGTCTGGGAACGGAACATCGCAGCCGTTGAGGTTGCGGCCGTATGAACCAGACAGGCGGCCTGTTACAATCGACGACACTTTCCCGCTCTGGCGGCATAACTGCGCGACAATGCGGGGCTATAAGCGTTTCCAGAAGGTCGCGAGGCTGCGGGCCATCCCGCCTCGCACGACTTTCCCCTGACTGCGGGGAGTTGGATTGGAGTTACGAATGATGAAGAAAACAGCTATCGGCCTTTCGGTCGCCGCTTTGGCGATCGCCGGAACAGCTTACGCTGCGCCTGGCGACATGCGTGCAAAGATGGATACCGACGGCAACGGCACGATCACCCGCACTGAAGCACAGGCGGCCACCACTGCCATGTTCGCGAAGCTCGACGTCAACAAGGATGGCAAGCTTGACCGGGCAGACTGGTCTCAGCGTCGCCAGCAGATGAAGGCCGAACGCTTCGACCAGTTGGATGCCAACAACGATGGCCAGCTGTCCCGTCAGGAGTTCACGGCGGGTAGCGATAGAGCCAGGCGCGACGGCAAAGGCTCTGCGACTGCGGGACGAGCCGACAAGGGACAGCACGCGAAGGCCGGTCCGAGGGATGGTCACGGCGGCGGCATGCATCATCGCGGCATGATGGGCATGGGCAGAATGGCCGATGCGAACAACGATGGTGCGGTCTCTCAAGCTGAGTTCACCGCAGCCGCAATGAAGCATTTCGAAGCGGCAGACGCCAACAACGACGGTCAGGTGACGGCGCAGGAGCATCAGGCCATGCGTGAGCAGATGAAGGCCAAGTGGCAGCAGATGCGCGCGCAGAAAGCCCAGACGCAGACCACGCCTAACTGACCGGGCGACGCGGAGACGTGACAGCGATGAACGAAACCGCGTCACCAAAGGTGCTCCTCGTCGACGACGAGGCAGCACTGCGTGAGCCCCTGGCCGAGTATCTCACTCGCCAGGGGTTCCTCGTGACGGCCGCTGCAAGTGCGGCAGAAGCGCGCAGCCGCTTGCGGGAAGACAAGCCGCAACTCGTCCTGCTCGACATCATGATGCCTGGCGAGGATGGATTGTCCCTGTGCCGCCATCTGGTCGAAAGCCGCGACCTGCCCGTCATCCTGCTCACCGCGAAGGGTGAGGCGACCGACCGCATCGTCGGGCTGGAGATCGGCGCGGACGACTATGTCGTCAAACCGTTCGAGCCACGAGAACTCGTGGCCCGGATCCGCAGCGTACTGCGCCGCACCAGCCGCGCCGCCATTCCCGCAGCGGAGAACGAGGTCTTCGAATTCGATGGCTGGCGGCTCGACCCGCTCAAGCGCCGCCTTAGTGATCCCGAGGGCGCCGTGGTGGCGATCTCGTCAGCGGAGTTCCGGCTGCTCCTTGCCTTCCTTGAACACCCCCGTCAGGTGCTTGACCGCGACCGTCTGCTCGACATGGTTCAAGGTCGGGAGGCGCACCTGTTCGACCGGGCTGTCGACAATCAGGTCAGCCGGCTCAGGCGGAAGATCGAGGTAGACAGCCGCAATCCGCAGATGATCCAGACGGTGTGGGGCGGCGGTTACATGCTCGCTGCAGACGTGAAGCGCGTTACACTGGAAGCGGACTGATGTCGCTGCGCCCTGGCAGCCTTATGGGCCAGATGCTGCTCGCGGTCGCGGCCGCCCTCCTGCTGGTGCAGGGCTTGGGCGCGGCCCTGATCTATCGTGCGCAGCACGAGCGGTTCGAAGCAGAGACCATGAACGCCGTGGCATTCCGCCTCATCGCGCAGGCGCGGGGCAACGAACGGCTCCCGCGTCACTTGCGCGTGGAGCCGCGTGGACTCTTTACGGATCGTCTCTATCGATTCGCTGTCCAGATTGTCCGCGAGGCACCCCCGCGCGACGGAAAGCGAAGAAACGCCAGCGCAGAGCAGAAGCTGCGCGAGATCCTCACAACGCAAGACTTCCGAGTTGCCGAAGCAGTCGTATTCCGGCGCTCCGTTGCAGCCGATCCCTACGCCCAGATGGCGATCGGCCGCAGGGCAGATCGCTTTGAAGTGGAGCCTCATGCGGTCGCGCGCGCGCTCGACGCAGATCTATACGTCGCCGCGGTCCGACCGGTAGGTGGGGCCGAATGGATGGTCGCGCGCGTAAGGGCGCCACCGTCAGCAAACGCTCTCATTCGGCCACTGCTGTTGCAGACGCTGGCGATCTACCTTGTGCTGGTTGGCGTCGTGGCGTTGATCCTGCGCCGGATCACGCGCCCCTTGGCAGCCTTGACGAAGCAGGTGGCGCACTTTGCAAGTACGCAGGACCCTTCTGGCCAGATCGCTCCGGTAGGCCCCGACGACGTGCGCCGCCTGATCGTTGCCCAAAATGCCATGGAATGGCGCATCTCATCGCTCCTCGACGAAAAGGACGTGATGCTCGGCGCGATCGGCCATGACCTGAAGACGCCGCTAGCAGCGCTCAGAGTCCGTATTGAATCGGTGGAAGACGAGAGCGAGCGCGCCCGAATGGCCGCCACGATCGAGGACATTGTCCACACGCTCGATGACATCCTCTCGCTCGCGCGGGTCGGCCGCCCTACCGATCCGGTGGAGCGCACCGAACTCGCGGCCCTCGTCTCCGCCGTCGTCGAAGAGTACGAGGACATGGGAGAGCCAGTGGAGCTCGGTTCTACGGAGCGGACTGTGATCGAGGCGCGGGCAACATGGCTGCGGCGTGCTTTGCGCAATCTTATCGGCAATGCACTGCGCTATGGTTCCGTTGCCAGAGTGTCGCTCCTTAAGGCCGAGGGACAGGCTCTGGTCCGCATCGATGATGATGGTCCAGGAATTCCCGAGGGATCGCTGCAGGCGATGACTCAAGCTTTCACGCGCGGCGACCCCTCGCGGAACACGGAAACCGGTGGCGCAGGCCTGGGGCTCGCCCTGGCGCGGGCCATCGCCGAGCAGCACGGCGGCTCGCTTCAATTGGTCAATCGCCGCACGCCGGAAGGACAGATCGAGGGCCTGACCGCCATGCTCGTGCTGCCGCTTACTTGAGCTTGGCAAATTCTTCCGTGATGGCGCTGCCCAGTTCCTTGTTGAGAACGCCGCAGTTGCGGACCTGCTCTATTGAGCGCTCCAGCTGAAGCGCCGCAGCCATACCGCGAAAGCGGGCCCGCAGATCCGATGCGATCTGGTCTGCCCACTCAACGGAACAGAATTGCCCCAGCGCGGCGGCGGTCCGCGCCGCGAAGAACGGCCCTTCGCTTCCCGCGAGCAGCCGGTCCAGATTCCCGACAATCCAGTCGTACCCAAGCTCGCGCGTGACACTTCGGGCCATGATCCCGTCGAGAATATCGAGCCTCTCTGTCTCACGCAGACGTGGATCGTCCAGATCGAGCAGCCAGCTGGCGACCGCCACCTTGCTGCTACGCGCTGCTGCCGCAAGCGCAGCGGGGCGGAGAACGGGGTCCTCTGAAGCAAGCGCCGCCTGCACAAGCTGACGCGCAGCCGCTTCGCCCCCGCCGACGATGTGCAGATCGAAGCCATGGTCGATCCAGGCTTCATCAAGAGCCGCGCGATCTCCTCCAAGGTAATCCTCCGCAGCTTCCTGAAGCTGGCGGCGAAGAGATGACCCGCGCGGCGTTCCCAACAGCACGGCCACCAGAGCACTGCGCCAGCGCCTTCGCGCAGGTGCTTCGCTCGCGTAAACGCCTGCGCGCGGATCGAAGCCGACGCGGCGCAGCATCGGTGCATAGAGCCGCTGCCGCAGGCGGACGAAGCCAGAGCGCCCGACCCTGTCAACCAGCCCCTTGCGCACCAATTTGCTGAGTGCCGCATCGGCCGCGAAGGCAGCCCGGCTATCGGCATGATGCCTCAGGCTACTGGAGAGCCGGGCAAGCTCCAGCACCGTTCCTCGTCCCGCCAGCACTGATGCGTAAAGGGAATCGGCAACTGAGAGCGCTTCTCCTGCCGTGAGATTCTGCGCCCCGGATATCAGCGCATCCCAGTGGCGGCTGGATAGCTCAAACCGATAGTAGCCCGTCCCCCAGGCATTCGGCACAAGAGGATCATCGCCGGACACCTCGAAGATAGCAGAATCACCCTCCATGATCTGGCACAGGCTCTCCCGCCCGCGCCGCATGCAGATGGGCAGAAGCCACTGCGTTGCGGGCGGCACAACCCCGAGCGGGGCGTATCGGGTCTGCGTCACGCGGTAACGGCCACCCTCACGATTGATGACGAGCAGCGGAACCCCTTGCTGCTGCACGAAGCTGCGCAGAGCCGGAACGATGCGCGGCTCTTCCGCCGCCTCCGCCAAGGCCTTGAAGAAGTCATCGCTGGTGGCGGTGCCGTGGCGGTGCGCAGCGATGAAGCGGCGCACGCCGGCGCGAAACCGCTCTTCGCCAAGATAGGCTCCGATCATGGCAATGACGTGCCCGCCCTTGCCGTATGTGATCCGGTCGAAGGCGCTGTCGATCTCTGCGGTCGTGGCGATCGGCTGCCGCACAGCCCGCCCGGCGACGAGGGAGTCCATCTCCATCGCCACAAAGCCCTCGTCCAGCATCCCCGACCAGATATCCAGGTCGGGTCGCCAAGCCTGGCCGATAACGTACCCCATGGCGTTTGCGAAGCTCTCGTTCAGCCACAGGTCGTCCCACCACGCGGGCGTGACGAGATTTCCGAACCACTGGTGCGCCATTTCGTGCGCGACCACCCGCCCGAACTCCTGCTGTTGAGCGAGGGGCGCCTTGGCATCCATGACCAGCAGGTCATCCCTGTAGAGGGCTGCTCCGGCATTCTCCATCGCACCTGGCAGCACCGGCGTGGTGACCTGATCCAGCTTGGGATAAGGGAACGGCTCGTCGAACCAATGCTCGAGCAGCCGCACGATCTGCCCCGTGTTTTCCCGCGCGTAGTCCAGCCGGCGTGCGTTCTGCCGGGTCGAGACAATGCGCAACGGCAGCGGTTCAGTCCGCCGCGGGGTGGGCGCCACCGAGCCGTCAAGGACGGCGAAAGGCCCCACCATCATCGCCACAAGGTACGTCGGGAGCGGCGATGTCGGCGCATAGCGATGCACGTCGAAGCCTGCCTCGCGGATGGTCGAGACTTCGGGAGCGTTTGCAATCGCCTTGAGATCAGGCGGCGTCCGCAGTGTTACTTCGAAGGGCGTCTTGAACCCGGGTTCATCGAAGCTGGGGAAAGCCGCTCGCGCGTCGGTTGACTGGAACTGGGTCCAGCTATGCCACGCACCATCCACCTGTACGCGGAACATGCCCGCCGCACCCGCGGAGAATGGCGCTTCATAGGCAAAGACGAGGGTGGCCGGACCCTCTGGAACCGGCTCAGCGAACGTGACCCGTGCGGCGCCTTGGACATCGAGTTGGGACCATCGCCCCTCGATGGTGTGACCGCCACTTCGTACAAAGACGCTGTCCACGTCCAGTTCGCGCCCGTGAAGGAAGATCGTTTTCGCTGCATGTGAAAGAGAGACATCGATCTCCACCGTGCCTGAAAATCGCGGCGCGGCCGGGTCGATGGTCAGGTCAAGACGGTAGGCCAGGGGAGTAACGGCATCGCCCAGTCGCCCTTTGGGGTAGCCATCCTTTTCGATCCGCTGCCCGATTACTTCGATCGGGACAGGCTCGACCTCAGACGAGCCGACAGCGTGAGCCGGGACGTGAACCACCCCGGCGAGACACATGCCGACAAGAACTGTGAAGCGGCTGAACCTTTTCACGCCTGGCGCATCAACCCGACAGCGGCAGTACGCGCAGCGCACGCGATACGAAGGTACTCTCCCGGCATGGTTTCACTCGGCCTTTCGAAACGGACGATAGAACCGGCGGGCACGCTGTGCGAGAGCCTTTTTGCCACCGTGCTTTTCAGCGGCTAAACGCCCGCCAGTGTCGCACCTGCCCATCTCGCCCCTGGATCACACTCCTTTCGTGCTGCTCGACGACGCGCGGCAGGGCGCAACGGCCAGCGCCCGGCTTTACAGGAACCCCAGCGAGGTCGTCATCGCTCGCTGCCCGAAAGACGTACTCCCCGCATTCGAAGCGCTCCGGGATCTTTCGGCACGGGGTTATCACCTTGCGGGCTTCGTCTCCTACGAAGCGGGCATGGCACTCGAACCGAAGCTGGCGCAGGCCCTCCCGGTCCAGCGCGCCAACCCATCTTTGCTGTGGTTCGGAGCGTTCGAAGGCTACGAAGCCGTACCCGCTTCCGCTGTAGAGCCATGGCTCGCCAGCCATTGCGGCAGAACTCCGCCTTCACTCGGCCCGCTCGAGCCAGAAGTCTCGCCTGGTTCCTACATTCGCGCGTTCAGGCACATGCGAGCAGCGATTGAAGCGGGGGATATCTATCAGGTGAACCTCACCTTCCCCCTCTCCGGCCCGTGGCGAGGCGACCCGGTCGCGCTCTATGCGGCCCTTCGTCCGGCCGCAGCGGCCGGTCACGGAGGGATCGTCTACGACGGTTCGCAATGGCTGCTGAGCTTTTCGCCGGAACTGCTGTTCACGCTGGAGGGTGACACTGCAACCGTGCGCCCCATGAAAGGCACGCGACCACGCGGACAAGATCCAGCCGAAGACGCAGCGCTGCGCGATGCCCTGGCGGCAGCCCCGAAGGACCGTGCCGAAAACCTCATGATCGTTGATCTCATGCGCAACGATCTCTCGCGGGTGGCGGTACCTGGGAGTGTTCGCGTGGAACAACCATTCGCAATCGAGTCCTATCCCACCGTGCACCAGATGGTCTCGACCGTCCGCGCGCGGCTCGCCCAGGGGAAGGGAGCACTCGACATCCTGCGCGCACTGTTTCCCTGCGGTTCGGTGACCGGCGCGCCGAAGATCAGAGCCATGGAACTGATCCGGGAAATCGAACATGCCAACCGCGAGGCATACTGCGGCAGCATCGGCAGGATCGATCCCTCTGGCGATGCGGCGTTCAATGTGGCAATCCGCACTTTGCGCCTGACCGTTGAGGGCAAAGCCGCCGGTATTTCCAGCGGCCAGGCGGTGCTGGGCGTCGGGTCTGCGATCGTCGCGGATTCGCAAGCACTTCCTGAATGGCGGGAGTGTCTGGTTAAGGGGGGGTTCGTGCGAAAATCGGGAGAAGGCAGCCCGGCCCGGTTCGACTTGATCGAGACGATGCGCTTCACGCCCGAGGAAGGCATACCCTTACTCGAGTTGCACCTGGAGCGGCTGCGTGACAGCGCGCAGGAACTTGGCTTCACGTTTGACCGCCACGCCTTGCGCAACGCCATCCAGGCGCTGTGCTTCGATGCAGAGCATGCCTCCAGACTGCGGATCGTGGCAGCTCGCAGCGGAGCCTACAGCCTTGAACTGGGCCCCATGCCCGCCGCTCTGCCGGAACAGGTCATATGCGCTGTACTGCCGATGCCGGTGGACGCCGGCGACTGGCGGCTGCGGCACAAGACCACGGACCGCAGCTTCTATGACGCAGGCCTTGCCGCTGCACGGGATGCTGGCGCGCACGAGGCACTTTTCCTGCGGGACGACGGTCTGGTGACGGAAGGTTGCTTCACGAACATCTTTGTCGAGCGGGACGGCGTGTTGCTGACGCCGAGTGCGCGGCTCGGGCTCCTGCCCGGCGTCCTGCGCCGCTCCTTGGTTGAGGCGGGGCGCGCTCGCGAAGCTGAGCTGACCCTCGACGACTTGGCAGCTGGCTTTCTTGTCGGCAACGCCCTTCGCGGGTTGATGCGGGCCCGGCTGTTAACCTGATGCATACGTCCACCGCCCTCTCCCGCATCGCCCCTTCGCAAACGGCTGCGATGACCGACCGCGCCACACAACTACGCGAACAGGGGATCGACATCATCTCGCTATCCGTTGGGGAACCGGACTTTGCGACTCCGCCCCACGTCATTGCGGCGGCAAAGCAGGCGTTGGATCATGGAGATACGCGCTACACGCCGATCGGCGGCACCAGCCGCTTGAAGCAGGCTGCCGCGCTGCACTTCGCCCGTGATCTCGGCATCGAAACGCCTGTTTCGCGTGTCACCGTCAGCGCTGGCGGCAAGCAAGCGATCTTCCATGCGCTGATGGCGACCGTCAGCGAAGGCGAAGAAGTGATCGTGCCCGCCCCTTGGTGGGTGAGCTATCCAGAGATCGTGCGCTTCGCCGGGGGCAAGGTCGTGCCGCTCATCACATCGGCGGCGAATAATTACCTCTTCACGGCGGCAGAGCTGGAGGCCCAGATTGGCCCTCGCACGCAGTGGCTGCTGTTGAACAGCCCAGGCAATCCCACCGGCGCCTGGTACCCGCCCGAGATGCTGCACAGCATCGGTGAGGTGCTGCGTCGCCACCCCCGCGTGATGGTCCTTTCCGACGATATCTATGCGCCGCTCAACTACACCGGCCAAGGGCACGTCACCCTTGCAGCCGAGTGTCCGGACCTGGCAGAGCGAATCCTGACCGTGTCAGGCGTGTCCAAGAGTCACGCCATGACAGGCTTTCGGATAGGGGTCGCTACCGGACCGGAATGGCTGATCCGCAGCATGGAGAAGCTGCAGTCGCACTCATCCGGCAACCCTTGCTCGATCAGCCAGGCCGCTGCGGTGGCGGCATTTGAGGGGCCGCAGGAGTTCCTTGCCGATTGGCGCGAACGTTTCCGCGCCCGGCGGGACATGGTCGTCAGCGCCATCAACGCAGTGCCCGGCCTCAGCACACCAACTCCGCAAGGGGCATTCTACTGCATGGTGGACGCGAGCGCTCACATGGATCGTTTCGCAGACGACTCCGCTCTCGTGTTGCATCTGCTGGAGAACGGCGTAGCCGTGGTACCTGCATCGGCCTTTGGCGGCACCGATGGCTTCCGCATCAGCTTCGCGGCGGACGAAGAAAAACTGCGCCAGGCACTCGAGCGCATCACAAAGGCCCTGTCATGAATACCCCCGCCATTCTCTTCGAGGACGCCGAAGCTCTGGTCATCAACAAGCCGGCAGGGCTGCCGCTGGATCGCCCCCGCGCCGGGGGACGCAGCCTCGAGGATGAACTGGAGGGATTGAAGCTGAACTTCCAGCGCGCCCCAGCTCCGGTACACCGCCTTGATCGCGACACGTCCGGTTGCCTCCTGCTGGCCCGCAACCCGAAGGCCCTGAAGCGCTTTGCTGCCGCATTCGAGGCTCGTACCGTCGAAAAAGTTTACCTCGGCATCGTCGATGGGCGGATTGAGCAGGACGAGGGTACGATCGAGCTGGCGCTTTCGAAAGTCAGCACTGCAAAGGACGGCTGGCGAATGATCCCCGCCCGGAAAGGCAAGCCCGCCGTCACGCACTGGCGCAAGGTAGCCGAACACGCGGGGCGCACCCTGGTTGAATTCAGGCCGGAGACGGGGCGGACACACCAGATCCGGGTTCATGCGGCCAGCGGGCTTGGCGCCGCACTGCTGGGCGATCCCGTTTACGGCGACGGCAAAGGCGCGCCGCGGACGATGCTGCATGCTGCCGTGCTGCGCGTCCCGCGCGACGGCAAGCCCTCCATCATTGCCGCTGCACCCTTCCCGACCGACTTCACCGCTGCAGGCTTCGAACCGGAGCCAACGCCTCCAGACGATGTCTGACGAGCTGATAGAGCGCGCTCAGTCGCTGGCGACGGAGAGCTTCATCGCGGGCTCCGGTCCCGGCGGTCAGAACGTCAACAAGGTCGCGACGGCGGTTCAGCTTCGGCTCGACGTTTATGCCCTGCGGCTGTCTCCTCCCGTCTTCGCCCGCCTGCGCGAACTGGCTGGCAGCCGCATGACGGCGCGAGGTGAACTGGTGATCGCGGCACGCCGCTTCCGGACGCAGGAAGCGAACCGCGCCGACGCGCGAGAGAAGCTTTCCGAACTGCTCACGCAGGCGCAACAGCTCCCCACCAAGCGCGCCAAGAGCCGACTCAACCGCGTTGGCAAGGAACAGCGCCTCAAAGGCAAGAAGCTGCGCGGTTCCGTCAAGGCCGGCCGCGGGAAAGTTGCCTTCGACTGATGCGGTTCATCACCTTACCCCAGCAGGCCGGGCGACATTTGGCCCTGCGTGTGAAGCGCCCGCATGAGCGGCGCAGCCTCTCACGATCGGCGACGCGCGCGCTGGATGTGCTGGAGGTCTTCGGGCAACTGCGCCGTCCGCTGCGCGCTGTCGAGATCGCACGCATGATCGACGTTACTCCGTCCACCATGAACCAGTTACTCAAGACCATGGTGGATTCCGCGCACCTGTTGTTCGACGCGCAGACAAAGACTTACGCGCCCTCTCCGCGCCTGGCCGCCGTGGCGGCCTGGATCGCCGAGACCTACGAGGTCGGCGGAAGCCTCTCCAGCCTGCTCAGCGATGTCAGTGCCACAAGCGGCCTTGTGGCGACCGTGACCACGCCCAACGACCTGTTCATGCAGATCATCGATCTGGCGGGACCCGCAGGAGCCGGTGGCGAGCGGGGGTTGCAGATCTCTCTGTTTGGCTCGGCCATCGGCAGCGCATTCCTTTCCACGCTCAGCGACGCCGAAGTACGCAGGCTGGCCATCCGCGCCCGCATACCGGAGTCCGAGCTCGCGGGCATCTTGAGCGTGCTGGAAGAAATCAGGCAAGCGGGCCACGCGGCGGGGCCGACTACGGGAAGTCCGCTATGGTCTCTTGCCATCCCACTGCCTTCGTCGGTTCTTCGCGGACGCGCTGTGCTGGGAATTGCAGGGCCTGCGGAAGAGATCGAGGCGCGGGCAGACTTCTACTGCGCCACTTTGCGCAGCGCGGTTGAAACGTGGATTAAGCCGGCAGAACCTGCATCAGAAATGCCTGCGTAGCGCAAAGCACGCGCGGAGCTCCGACCAGTTCGCTCCCGCGAACGACGGCTGTGTGCTCCATTCCTTCCTCTTCCACCAAGCTGGCTTGTACTTCCTGAGCGATCAGGCGTTGATGAAACGCCCTGGCATCATCGCGAAGCACTTCCCCCGAGCCGACGCTCATCAGGGTCGGCGGAAAGGCCCGCACTTGCGCGAACAGCGGAGATGCCTCCGGATCGTCGCTCGGCCAGCCTTGCAAGTACAGCGATGATGCCTCCTGCGCTGCGGTCAGCGAGAAGAGGGGATCGCTCGCGCCGTTCGAGTGCAGGCTCTTCGCCGTCAGCGTCAGGTCCAGCCAAGGCGAGTGCAGCACCAACCCCGCGACATTCAGCCCCTCCCGCCGCGCGATCGAAACCGCTGCGGCTGCGAGACCGCCCCCGGCCGAGTCTCCTGAGAGCACGAGCGGACTGCTTTCCTCTTCGCCAATCGCCCGCGCTACGGCGAGACAGTCGTTGAGACCGGCAGGGAACGGGTGCTCAGGGGCCAGACGGTATGCAGGGCAGATCACTTCGACTCCGCATCCTCTGACGAGCGAAACAGCATAAGGCTCCACCGCCTCAGGGCAGCCGATGCGGAAGCCGCCGCCATGCGCGTGCAGGACTCTCCCGCGCGGCTTGCCGTCCGGAACGAAGCGCAGGCAACGCACGCCTGCGATGCTCTCCTCGATGCGGGGCCAGCCCGTGCGCCAGGCTCCCTTGGACGCAGCCGCAACCATTTGCTCTCGGATGGCGGCAAGCTCGGGCGGTGCCGGATAGCCTCTGCGCTCCGGCAGTCTCATGCCTTGGCGTCGTCCACGCCGAGGGTACCCTGAGAAGACACGCGCGGCGTGCCGATGCTGAATCCGCCCTTCGCAAGATATCCGCCGTCTACCGCCAGAGTCTGGCCACTGACGTATGGCGACAGGTCCGAAAGGAAGAAGGCGATCGCACGGGCAATGTCCTCGGTGGAGCCGCGCCGCTGCATCGGGACCAGCGCCATCGCCGCTCGTTCCTGCTCTTCCGGGCCGAGAGGAATGCGCGGCGTGACGATAGCGCCCGGCGCAACGCAGTTCACGCGGATACCATCGGGCGTCCACTCCGCCGCCATCGTTCGTACAAGATTCACGAGCCCGGCCTTGGCGGCTCCGTAGGCTCCGTGGTTCTGCGCTGACCTCAGCCCGTCAACCGAACTGACAGCCACGATCGAGCCGGGCGCCCCACGCGCCAGCAAACTGCGCGCAAGCTCCCGCGCCGCGATGAAGAAGTAGCGCAGGTTGCGGTTATGATCCCGGTCCCATGTCTCGGTCGTCATCTCGGCAAGCTTGCTCCAGCCCGCCATGCCGACAATCGCCGCCATTGCGTCGAGCGGCGCAAACTCGCGCTCGATCCGCTCCATCGCAGCAACGACCTGCGCCTCGTCAGTCACATCGGCGGCAATTGCCCATGCCTTGATCCCCTCCGCGCGAACTGCCTGGCAGACGCGCTCGGCACGTTCCTGTTCCAGATCAAGGAGCGTGAGGTTGCAGCCAAGGCGCGCAAGCAGCCGCGCCGTCGCTTCGCCCATTCCCTGGCCGCCGCCGATGATCAGGACATGGCGGCCCTCCATGCCGAACAGTCGCTCCTCCGTCGACAGCCTGCCCTTGTTTGCCATATCAGACTGCCGCCTCGGGGGTTTTGGACCAGTTCTTCTGGGTCACCGAAAGCTCCGCCTCGCGAATGCCCTTCTCCAGTCCGGCAGCGAGACCGCTGGAGCCACGCTTCTTCAGCTCAGGGATGACCCGCGTGCCGAGCAGTTCGATGGATTTCATGATCGCGTCGTGCGGCAGATAGCCGAAGTTGACGTAGCACAGCAGCTGGTCGACTCCGATTTCTTCATAGCGGAGCAGCTTTTCGAGACACTCCTCCGGCGTGCCGACGATCACCATGTCTTCCCGATCGAACTCGGTGATATCGAACTCACCCTTCGCGCGGGCCGACATGAGGGGGAAGGCTTGGGCCTGCTGCTCCGGCGTGAGGTGCGCCATCTCCCACTTCAGGTGGAACTCGGCGAGGCCCTTGTACCACCACCACATGGACTCCCAGAGGCGATTGGTGGCGAAGTCGTCGCGCGTTTCGGCACAGTGGACGAGAGTGTACACGCCCACTTTATTGGTATGCACGCTGGTGAGCGGAGCAGCTGCCTTTTGCGCTTCCCGATACGTGTCGATCACCTGCTTCAGGCGGGCAATCGGCTGCATGATGCTGAAGCACAGCAGTCCGCAGCCGTTCTCTCCCGCCATCTGGGCGCTGGACTCGGTCGAGGCGGCCATCCAGGCCGGGGGGTGCGGGAACTGATAGGGCTTGGGCGTGACCATCCGCTTCGGGAACTTCAGGAACTCGGAATCCTCCTCGTAATACTCCTGCTCCCACATGCCGACGACTGTGCGGGCCGCCGCTTTCAGCTTCTCCTTGCTGTTCGGAATATCCACTCCGAATGCCTGTTGCTCCATCGGCGTCGAGCGGCCCATGCCCCAGATCGCCCGCCCACGAGACAGCACGTCCACTGTCGCCACCTTCTCGGCCACCCGAGCCGGATGAATGAACTCATGCGGCATCAGCGCAACGCCGAAGCCCAGCTTGATGCGCTCGGTGATCTGCGAGAGTGCGCCCAGCACGACTTCGTTGCAGGGCATGTGGCTGCGGTTTTCGCGAAAATGGTGCTCGACCAGCCAGACCGCCTCGAAGCCGAGCTTATCAGCCAGCACGATCTGCTCGATGTTGTCGCGATAAGCAGCGCGCTCGGCGGTGCGCTGGCCCCACGGGTGCTCACCCGCCCAAGGTTGCGGCACGTCGAATTCGTACAACAGCCCAAGATCCATGACGTCCTTCTCCCGAATTGTCTCTCTGTTCGGGAGGAAGACTACGTTCCGCTATCACACAGCGGCAAGCGGAACCGGGCCAGGACGGCCAAATCCGTATCTACGCAATTTCGTTCGGCTATCCCGCACCGAAGTAGCCCGGCTTTGGCTAGAAACACATCGAGGCAAGGACAACGGGCACGCCGGTGTAGATTGTCGCAACCCAACCGACGACGGCCACCGCCACTGTCAAACGGTTCAGAAACACGGAACCACGCGGGTGGTGTGTGAAGTGCCAGATCATCCAGGCCTGTACCGCCACGAACGCGAGCCAGAGGACAATCAGAAGCGTCCGGCCTAGCTGAAGGGGGCCGATCATTACACGGTCCCAACCGAGCGCGCAGCCAAGGCCCTGCAGGCCATAGATAGCCGAGAAGGCAACGGCCCAGGCAATCAAGCCGGAAATCGCGCGCAACAAGCCCATCATGCTGTGAGCGCCGGAACGTAAATGGCTAGCAGCACGATCGCGGCCGATCCCGCCGCGTAATCGGTCCAGAGCTGCGCGATCCGTAACTCTGCACTGCGTCTGGCAGAGAGAAAACCGGCCCGCGCGCGAAGCACCACGAACACCTGCATCAGCAACGCGATAGCGGCGTGAAACACCGCGTAGGCAAGCAGAACCGCGACCACGGCATTGTACGCATGCTCTGTGGGAGAAGGTGCACCCAGAATCGCCATGGAGAGAGCAGCGATCAGGAGCACCAATCCAATCAGGACCATACCCCCGCCTGCCCCGTTGCCGCGCTGAAGCCTGCGGCTCGCCACTCTGGCACCTATTACCGCAAGTGCGGTTGCCCCGACGCCCGTGACAAGGCTTAGCACCCCCCCGTCGAAAAGTTGCGGCGGCGGCCAGGCTGGCGCGACGGTCCACAGGAACGCATAGCCGAACAGGAGCGAGACGAAGAACGTGCCATCAGCCGTAAGCAGGAAGATGCTGCCCCACCACCCCGGCGGATCCTGCACCTCCGCATGGGTGGGCGCGCTCTGGGCGTGACCGATAGGCAGCGCGCCAACGTCCTCCTTCCGCCCCAGGAGCCAGGCCCAGCGCCACGCCATCGCCACCAGCGCGAGCAACGGCAGCGGCGTGAGCCAGTAGAGCTTGAGCAGCATGAGGAGAAAGAAGGAACCGGTCACCGCTGCCGTCCAGATCGGCAAAGTCGTATTGCCAGGCAGCACGACGATGTGATCGAGTTTGCCGCTGCTTGTCCCGACAGCCAACGTCTCGCGCCAGCCATTGCGCGGTTCGCCAAGGTATCCCTCACCCCGCGCCAGCGACAGCGCAAGATCGGGACGATCGTGAAGCGGCTCACGCCCTTCCACATGGGGGATACTGGCAATGTTATAGCTCGGCGGGGGCATGGTCATTCCCCACTCAAGCGTTCCCGCTGACCAAGGGTTCCGCTTGCTCTTCGGAGCGTGGAAAAACTGAAGCAGGATGTCGATGAGGAACAGTCCGATGCCGAAGGCGAGGATGAACCCGCCGATGGACGAGACCAGGTTGTATGCAGTCCACCCGATCTCTGCCGGATAGGTTTCGATCCGGCGTGCCTGCCCCAGCAAGCCAACGATGTGCATCTGCAGGAATGTCAGGTTGAAACCGATCAGGATGAGCCAGAAGGCGCTCACCCCGAGCCGATACTGGTACTGCCGCCCGGTGAAGTGGGCGAGCCAGTAGTAGGCCGCCGCCAGCATCGGAAACACGAAGCCGCCGAACAGGACGTAGTGCAGGTGCGCAGTGACGAAGGCGCTGTCATGCGCCTGCCAGTCGAACGGCACCACCGCCACCATGACACCCGTGAGCCCGCCCATGACGAAGACAATGAAGAAGCCGATCAGATAGAGCATTGGCATCTTCATCTGCGGCCGTCCGGCCCACAGGGTGCCCAGCCACGCAAAAATCTGCACGCCTGTCGGGATCGCCACCAGGGTCGACGCGGCCGAGAAGAACGCGAGCGCCATGTGGGGAATGCCCACAGTGAACATGTGGTGGACCCACAAGCCAAAGCTCAGAAACCCGAGTGCGATCACCGCCCCGACGATCCACCCGTAGCCGAGGATGGCCGTGCGTGCCATGACCGGCAGGATGGTCGAGACGGCGCCCGCTGCGGGCAGGAATATGATGTAGACTTCCGGGTGCCCGAAGAGCCAGAACAAGTGCTGCCAAAGCAGAGAATCCCCACCGCGGGTGACATCGAAGAATGGCCAGCCAAAGGCGCGCTCCAGCTCCAGAAGAATAGAGCCGAGGATGAGCGGCGGAAAACCCACCAGCATCATCATGGTCGTAACCAGCATGTACCACGCAAACAGCGGCATCTTGTCGAGCGACATGCCCGGCGCGCGCATCTTCAGGATGGTGACCACGATGTCGACCGCAGTCACGATGGCGGAGATCTCCACGAAGGTGATGCCCAGCAGCCAGAAATCGGAATTGATCCCCGGCGAATAGGGCTTGGACGACAAGGGCGTGTACATGAACCAGCCCGCGTCCGGCGCAAGGCCGGCAAGCATCGCCACAAGCAGCATCGATCCGCCGAACAGATAGCACCACCAGCCGTAAGCGGTCAGGCGCGGAAACGCGAAATCGCGCGTGCCCAGCATCTTGGGCAGCATGTAGATTGCGAATCCCTCGAACATGGGGATCGCGAACAGGAACATCATGATGCTTCCGTGCATCGTGAAAAGCTGCGCGTAAGCCTCAGGGCCCACGAACGCGCTGTGCGGCGTCGCAAGCTGCGCGCGGATCAGCATGGCCAATACGCCGCCGATCAGGAAAAACGCGAAGGCCGTCACCATGAGGCGGATGCCCAGCGTGCTGTGATTCACGCTGCAGACTGTGCCGCGCCAGCCCCTGGGCGTACCCCATATCGCCTCGAACGCGCGGTGAAGCCGCAGCGCCTTCATGCACCTTCTCCCGCCAGGAACCGAGCCCATCCGGCTTCATCATGCACTACAACTCTGAAGGAGTGCCGGGCATGGCCGATGCCGCAATACTCCGCACAAATCCCGGGGTGAGTGCCAGGTGCGCCAGCTTCTATGCGCAGGACATTCCGGTGCCCCGGTATGGCATCCATCTTTCCCGCCAGTCTCGGCACCCAGAAGGCATGGATCACGTCCTGCGTGGTCAGAACCACGTCGACAGGGCGTCCGGCAGGAATATGGAGCACGCCCGGTGTGCTGAGCACGCTACCGTCCGCGCGGCGATGGTGGAAAGTCCATTGCCATCGGCTGCTCCGGGCTTCCACTTCGACCACGTCGGGGCCGGAGCGCGGCAGCAAACGCTCACCAATGACCAGTCCGTAAGCAAGCAGCATCAGCAGGACGACCGTGGGGAAAATCAGGCCTCCACCCACGATCCAGGTGCGAGCAGAAACGGTTCCGTCGCCCCGCCGCACAAACGCCCATGCCAACAACCCGCCAACCAGCAGGAAAATCGCCGCCGCGCCGGCGAGCATCGCCCACCAGATCGAATTGATCGCCTCGGCCGATGGTCCTGCCGGGTCCATTGTGGAAAGCGGACCCGAGCAGCCGGAAAGAAATCCGCCGCCCAGCGTTATGGTCGTAATTGCGAGGAAAACGGAAGGGCCACGATGCAGGCGCACGAGAAACGAGAGAACCAGCTTACCGATCCGATCAGCAGCAATCCCAAGTTCGATCAGGCGGAGTCCCGCATCGCGATCGCAGGCCATCCGGTTCATGCGATGCTGGTGTCCTTTCCCATTGCGCTGACGGCCTGTGCGCTGGGCGCAGACCTCTTCTACTGGGCCACGGGTGACATCTTCTGGGCCCGCGCCGCGCTCTGGGCTTCGGGCATGGCATTCCTCATGGGACTGCTTGCGGGTCTCTCCGGTACGATCGAACTGCTCACCGTTCCCGGCATTCGCGCCCGGGCCGCGAGCTGGACGCATTTCATCGTCGCAATCACGCTTTTGGCGATGCTGGGCGCAAACTGGGGCTACCGCCTCTACGGGTACGAGGAAGCGCTGCTGCCGTTCGGACTGCTGCTGTCGGCTCTGGCCACCGCCTTTGCGGCCTTCGCGGGGTGGCATGGCGGAAAGCTGGTGTTCGACTATCAAGTCGGCACCTCATCCAGCGGAAGTTGAATCTCGCGTGGTGAGTGAAGCCAGTTCGGGACAAGATCCTCTCCCAGATCTGGCTTGCTCAGCACGACCAACAGGATCGCTCCCAGCAGAGTGATCGCGGGAAGAAGGAAAAACGCCGGGTGCGGCGGCTGGCGCTCATTCGTATGCTCGCCCATCCCCACTACGACCGTACCGATGGCGGCATGCAGCGCGACCAGCCCGCCCACCAGCACAAGCTTTGCGAACATCCACGGGACGAAAACCTCGCGCAGAAAGATCAGCCCGGTGCCAGCCGCGACCGCGAGAACAGCCGCGGGCGTCAGCAGGTGCGTGTATCCGTAGTGGCTGAAGCGCCGCACCCGGGCGTATTCCTGCTGCTGATCGCCGGACATGTGCCGCGCAAGCAGAAGCGGCAGGGCGATCAGACCTGCTCCCCACAACGCAATGCCGATGATGTGAATTCCCTTCACGATGCCGATTGCCAGCATCATGAGACGGCCTGCGCCAGATTTCGGCTCCAGGCATTCCGCGCCATCAACGCCGCGATGAGCAGATAAGGCAGCATGGCCGGCACCCACATAATAAGTCCTGCAAGCTGCTGGTCCTGAAGGGGTGTCAGGCCAAACGACAAGGGCGCGGTCCAGTGGTGCGGGTAGAGCGCCCTCGGCGCGAAGGTCAAAAGCGCGCCAAGCAGCCCCATTTGCCCCACGGCCGCGGACACTGTCAGCAAGGCGGCTGGCAGCACAGCGCTCACCGCAAATACGGACCGCCAGAACCACACTGCTGTAGCAAGCAGCGACACCTGCATGACCCAGTAGAGCGCAAGGTCGTTCAGTGCGGCGGTGTAGAGCTGCGGGGCATGCCACAACCAGAGGACCAGCGACGACACCGCGAACGGGAAGGCCATCCCCCGTTCACTCCGCGCAGGCAAAGCCCACGCCAGCAAAGGCGCCGCGACGGCGACGAGCAGGACATGATGCACGATCCGGGCCGAGAACAAGGCGCTACTCAATGCGCAGAGCGGAGAGACGAACGCGACGAAAAGCACGAAGATGCCCGCTCCCGCCGCGGCTCTCCGGTCGGCCCTTGCAAACCTGGCGGACACCATGGCGAGCAGCAGGAGCACGCCAATCAGCAGGGGATCGAAGTTCCAGTGCGCGATCCACTCCGCTCCCAGCGGCGCGGGCCCGCAGTATGGCACGTTCAGTGCGATCCCCTCCATACGCCCGAATTCCAGCTTTCCCGATTGTTCCCTGACATCCTTAACGACTTTCGCGAGTTCCCGTTCCGAAGCTGTCTCGCGGATAACGCGGGCCGCCATCGAAGCTCTGGCCGGGCCACGGACTCGCGGCCATCCATGCTATTGAATTTTTACGTTCATGCGCCTATCTGCAGACGCTTCGGCGTATGCGAGCCCGCCTTTTGAGGCGAGCCATCTACAAGCAAGAGCCATGACCTTCAAAACTTACTCCCCGCTTCTTTCCGAAGCGCTTGCCGCACGCGGCTATTCCGCACCCACCCCCGTCCAGGCTGCCGTCCTCGAACCTGAGGCGGCAGGACGAGATCTTGTCGTGTCGGCCCAGACCGGCTCTGGCAAAACGGTAGCATTCGGCCTGACGATGGCGCCGCAGCTGCTGGACGAAAATGGCAAGCCGCTGCCGGCCCGTTCGCCTCGCGCCCTGATCATCGCGCCCACCCGTGAGCTCGCCTTGCAGGTGAGCCGCGAGCTGTCATGGCTGTACGAGACGAGCGGGATCCGCGTGGCAACCTGCGTGGGCGGCATGAACCCCTCGGTCGAACGCCGGGCACTGAGCCAAGGTGCGCAGATCGTCGTCGGCACCCCCGGACGCCTGCGCGACCATCTCGAACGCGGCGCGCTGGAGTTGAGCGCGCTTGCCGTGGTGGTGCTCGACGAAGCCGACGAGATGCTCGACATGGGCTTCCGCGAGGATCTTGAGGAGCTGCTGGACGCAACGCCGGAAGGACGGCGCACTCTGCTGTTCTCGGCAACCATGCCCAAGCCGATTGTCGCGCTGGCCCGCCGCTATCAGCGCGATGCGATGCGCATATCGACGGTCGGCGAAGATCGCGGCCATGGTGACATCAGCTACCAGGCCATGGCAGTCGCCCCTGCCGACATCGAGCGGGTCGTCGTCAATCTCCTGCGTCTGCACGAGGCTGAAACGGCGATCCTGTTCTGTGCCACCCGCGATAACGTCCGGCATCTTTACGCAAACCTGACGGAACGCGGTTTCGCGGTGGTCGCGCTCTCGGGCGAGCACAGCCAGAACGAACGCAACCAGGCGCTTCAAGCCTTGCGCGACCGCCGTGCGCGAGTCTGCGTGGCGACCGACGTTGCCGCCAGAGGCATCGATCTTCCCAGCCTGACGCTGGTGATCCATGTCGAGATTCCGCGCGATGCCGAAACGCTTCAGCATCGGTCCGGACGGACCGGGCGAGCGGGCAAGAAGGGAACGGCAGTCCTGCTGGTCCCCTATCCTCGCCGGCGCAGAGTGGAAGGGATGCTCCGTTCTGCCCGCATCGCGGCCGAGTGGAAGGCGGCGCCTACCGCAGAGGAAATTCACGCCGCCGATAACGAGAGGCTGCTCACCGCCCTGCTCGCTCCGGTCGAGCAGGAAGAAGCGGACCAGACGCTGGTCGCTCGGCTGCTTGCAGAACGCAGCGCAGAGGAAATCGCCACCGCGCTCGTTCAGGCACACCGCGCAAGACTGCCACAGCCAGAGGAACTCCTGACGGCAGAGCCGGCCCCCAGGACTCCGCGCGAAGGTTTTGAACAGAGCGCCTGGTTCCGCCTCAACATCGGCCGCAGCCAGAACGCCGATCCGCGATGGATCCTGCCGCTTCTGTGCCGTCGCGGCCATCTCAGCCGGGGTGAGATCGGCGCTATTCGCATCGCTGCGCGGGAAACGCTGTTCGAAGTCCCCGGACAAGTGGCGGAGCGCTTCATGGCTGCCGTACGCCGTACTGCGACCGACGAGGACGACGGTGTGGAGATCGTGGCTGTCGAAGGGCCGCCCCGCGCTGAGGCGAAGCGCAATCGCCGGGAACAGGGAGGCTCCCACAGGGCCCGCCAACCGCGGCAGGACGGCCGCGGCCCCAAGGGCCCGGGCGACAGAGCGCATGCCAAGCCCTTCCATAAGAAGCGGCCTTCGCCAGGGCGTCCGGAGCGGTGATCCGCATCCTTGTGGACGCCGACGCCTGTCCGGTAAAGGAAGAGATCTACAAGGTCGCGGGCCGTCACGGCGCGAGTGTGGCAATCGTCAGCAACAGCCCGATCCGCACTCCGGCGCACTCCTGGATTGAACGCGTGATCGTGTCTGATGGCTTCGACGCAGCGGATAACTGGATCGCGGAGCATGCAGGGCCGGAGACCATCTGCATCACCGCCGACATCCTGCTGGCCGATCGCTGCCTGAAGGCCGGTGCGGCGGCGGTTGTTGCGCCGAACGGCAAGCCGTTCACGCTCAGCTCGATCGGTAGCGCCATTGCCATGAGGGCGATCATGGCGGATCTTCGGGCGGGCGGAGACGCGATTGGCGGACCGCCGCCGTTCAGCAAGAACGATCGCTCGCGCTTCCTGTCCGCTCTCGACGAGGCGATCGTGCGCGCGAAGAAAGGGCAGAAGTGAACGGTGGCAACAGCCTGAACACGCCTGGCGCTCTGACACGGAAGCCGGAACAGTGAGCGTCGCGTTTCGGCGCGAGAGTGACGACGAGCACCTCGAGCCCAAGTTCGAGATCCCGATACCACCCGGCCCCAACCTGGTAACGGCCCGCGGGCGGCACCTCATCGATAAGCGGGTGGCTGCACTGGAAGCGCTACTGGAGCAAGGGGGCGATGAAACCACGATCAACGCTGCCAAGCGTGATCTGCGTTACTGGCAAACGCGCCAGATCACCGCGGAGCTTGCGCCCGTTCCGGATGGCACAACAGTTGAGTTTGGCACCACCGTCAGTTTCCGGCTCGACGGCAAACTGCGCACGGTGACTATTGTGGGGCACGACGAAGCCGACCCCGCAGAGGGCCTCATTGCCTTCACCGCACCGCTAAGCCGCGCCCTCATCGGCGCTGAGCCTGGCGAGATTCTGGCGTTCGGCAACCGCGAGGACGCTATCGAAGTTGTGACTGTCGCCGCAGCCTGAAGGTCCGCGGCCAGCTACGCAGGCGGCGCGATGCCGCTTGCTTCCCACGCGAATGACGCGATACATGAACTCGCGTGGTCACCTCCTCATCAGAGGCGCACCACGCCGATGCAGGGCTCCCGAAAGAGGCGCCCCATATAGGGAGAGCGACATGGCGAACGAGATGCCCGAATCCACCGAGTTCAACGGGCTTACTCGCAAGGTTATCGAGTACAGTGAGGCATTTGCGGCGCTGGTCGAGAAAGCGAAGAACGGCCCTCTGACAGAAGCGGACTGGCAGCCAATCGAGCGCCTTGTGAATGTCGACGCCTACAAGCGCGTAGGCGTGTTCCTGGGACCGCAGGCTGAGGTCATCGATTGGCCCACATACCGGCACTACGTCTCCCAATACGCAGCCGGCAGTTCCTGGGAAGGTACGCTGAGGCACGTGACGGAACAGCCAGGCCGCGTCATCCTTGAACTTGAGGAACGCAATTCGCGCGACGGCCTTACAGATGTATCGAACACCGTCACCATTTACGAGTTCGATCAGGCAGAGAAGCTACGCCAACTCGATGTCTATGTCATGCCCCTGGAAAAACGCTGAGAGATCAAGCCGCCGCAACAGGACCGGTCGCGTTCCAGTTGCGAGCAGCCCACGAATCTGGCAGGGACCACTTACCGTCCGCATCGGCTCCGCATCGTCAGCGACCGAGAGCGGCTCTGCGGGTGTAGCTCAATGGTAGAGCAGAAGCTTCCCAAGCTTACGACGAGGGTTCGATTCCCTTCACCCGCTCCAGCACTCACTGCGGTGGCTGGCGAGATATACGTCTTGGAGCACTTTTACGATAACCCTCGTTGATTCGGGTGAAGTTGCTCGGTTCCCCAGGGTGTAAGCGACTGAACTGGCTCGCGATGCGCTCGACGCTGGGCTCGACGGCTCGCTCCTGCTCCTCGAGATTGGAGAACTCCATTTCGATTGGATCCTTGTAGAGCGGAAGCTAACCCAATCGCAAAATCCTGCGGTTCGCTATGATCAAGCCGCCAGCACATCGTCGGCTCGTCGCGAAGGCGCGCCATGGATCACCCGAGCGTTCACCGAAATGTCAGCGATTCATCCTGAATGTGCTCTAGCACACCTCAGGCACGGCAGCTTGGCGGTCGCTCCACCAGCGAAGGAGCGTGTGCGCGACAGCAGTTGAAGGCGGGGCGCCGAAGGCACGGCCGCTCTCGCCTTTACTGCTCGCTCCCAGTGCGTCCACGACTTCGGCCAAGGTGAACCAGCGCGCATCCTCCAATTCGGTGCGGTCGATTGTGATGGCCGGATCGCTCGCGTGGGCGTGACATCCGATCATCAAGGATGATGGAAATGGCCACGGCTGGCTGACGACATACGTGACGTCTCGCACGCGCACGCCAGCCTCTTCGAAGACCTCGCGCGCGACAGCCTCCTCGATCGTCTCACCGGCCTCCACAAAGCCGGCCAGCGCGGAGTAACGCCCCGCGGGGAAGCGCGGCTGCCTGCCAAGAAGAACCCTGCCCTCATGCTCCACCAGCATGATCGTGACAGGATCGACCCGCGGGAAATGCTCGGCTCGACAGTCGTCATTGAGGCACGTCCTTTGCCACCCTCCTTTGACGATCTGGGACGAATGACCACAGACGGCGCAGAACTGGTGACGCGCGTGCCAGCTAACCAGCGCACGCGCCATTCCATAAGTTGCGAGGTCCTCAGCCGTAAGCACTGCCATGGCATTCCAGCTGGCGGGACCCGTTGCCGATGATCCTCGAAGCTCGGGCGGCACAACGGCGAAACAAGCGGCATTGTCGTTGCCTGTGTCCAATCCGAGAAAGATGAGCTCTGCTTGCTCAGGAAACTCAGCGGCTACACTCCAGACAAGCGACCCGTTGCCGTCCAGCACCGGGTCCAGACCATCAAGACACAGCAAGCGGCCTCCCTTGTCCCGGAGCGCTGCGATGGCAGCCGGATCGGAACGCAGATGATCCGCACGATCTATAGGCGAACCGCTGAATGCGATGGGTGCTGTCTGATGGATGACTGTCATTCCTACGCTTTCTGAAGCAACGCCATAACGTCTGCTTTCAGCGCGGCCTGGAACTCAGGCAGCAGGTTCAGCGCCGTGGGCGGCATGAACTGGGCGAAGATCTGCGAGCGGAAGCCGTGGATCATATCGACCATCGCCACCGTGCCGGCTGCGCCTGCCCAACCGAAGACACCTGCCTCATCGCCGAGGCCGACCCGCCCCCCTGCACCGAAGGCGCTCACTGGTCCCATGATGCTGGGGCCGGGCACTCCGGGCGGCAGCAGATTGGACGTGCCAAGCCGCACGGCTTCCTCAGCAAGGACGCGCTTGCCGTCGATCTCGCCGAATTGCGCCAGGACGCGCAGGAACCGGTCATAATCACGGGGGCTACTGACAAGCCCTGCTCCGCCGAACGGGAATGCCGGCTCGTCCAGGTAGATCGATTGCGCACCTTCATCGATCGGCACGAATATGCCCTTCAGGATGCCATAGTTCGTCGTGAGACGGTCCGCGTCGGATGGTGCCACCTGGAACCCGGTGTCATTCATTCCGGCGGGCTTGAAGATCGTGTCCTGAAGGTAAACGTCGAAGGGCTTGCCCGAAACCACCTCGATAACACGACCCATGAGGTCCAGACCCATGGAGTAACTCCAACGCGTTCCCGGGTCGTAGACCAACGGGATTTGCGCCAGGCGATCCGCGAAGACATCCAGCCCCTTAACAGGTTGAGAGCGAAAGAGGCCCGGCACAGGCAGGCGCGTGACCTGCCCCGCGACAAGCCCCTTCTCCACCATCAGTTCGGCTATCGGCCCCTTCTGGATGATGGAATACCCGATGCCGGAGGTATGCGTAAGAAGCTGGCGGATTGTGATCGGTTGAGCGGCGGGATGCAGCGCCGTGAGCGAACCGTCGTACGTGTCCTGCACCTGCATATGCCGGAACTGCGGCAGGATCTCGTACAGCGGCTGATCCAGAGCCATCTTTCCTTCCGCAATCAGCTGCATCGCGGCCATTCCGGTCACGGGCTTGGTCATGGAGTAGACACGGAACAGGCTGTCCGGCGTCACGGGATCCAGGTCGGTGAACCCTTCGCTGCCACGGGCGACGAACTGCGCTTCCCGGCCCGGGAGGCCGAGCGAAGCAACAAGCCCGGGGAATTTGCCCGGCCCGACCCATTTCTCTACCACCGCCTTCACATGCGGCATGATGCTCGGCTGCTCGGCTGCACGCAGCAGGCCGGGCATCATGGTTCCCAGCCCTGCAAGGGCGCCGAGCGAGAGCAGAGTACGCCGGTCCAGCGCGGACTCCAGTTGGCTCAATCGTCTATTCAACCCACTTCTCCCGCTTCAGCGAGCGCAAGGCGCGCCGCCTTAGCGAAAAGCGTCGGCAGTCCTGCATCGTCGATGCTGTCGAGCGGCCACCATTCGCCTTCGCTTGCGGTGAGACTAGACCAATCGTCGCCTTCGTAAACTGCCAGATGCAGGTCCAGCCCGAAGTGGGTGAAGCCGTGGGCCACCACGCCGCCGGGCTGCCAAGGCCCCATCAGCGGTGGCGTACCGTTTCCGTTCGCCCTCGCGCTCCAGCCGTCGTCAGGCAGAGCACGCATGCCGCCCAGCATCCCCTTGCCTGGACGGCGAACCAGCCAGACCGCACCATCCCGCTCGATCCAGAAAGCCTTTCCCGCCCGCTGGGGGCGCGCCTTCTTGGGAGCTTTCACGGGGAACTGCTCAGGCTCCGCATGTAAGCGCGCGAGGCAAGACGCCGAGAGAGGGCACAGCAGACATCGCGGCGCACGCGGCGTGCAGATCGTGGCGCCCAGGTCCATCATGGCCTGAGCGAAGTCTCCAGCGCGCTCACTGGGCGTGATCGTGTCCGTGTGACGGCGGATCGCCACCCGTGCACCGGGCAATGGAGCGGCTACGGCAAAGAGCCGGGAAACCACACGCTCTACGTTCGCATCGACAACCACTGCTCTTTGCCCAAACGCGATCGCGGCCACGGCTGCAGCCGTGTATGCGCCTAGTCCCGGCAGCGCTCGCAATTCGAGTTCGTCGGCCGGGAAGGTACCGCCGCGTCCTGCCACCTCCTTGGCGCAGGCCAGAAGATTACGGGCACGCGCATAGTAGCCCAGCCCCGCCCACGCGGCCATCACCTCCCCCTCGTCCGCGGCAGCGAGCGCCTCGACCGAAGGCCAGCGCCGGACAAACTCGGCAAAATAGCTCTTCACCGCCGCCACCGTGGTCTGCTGGAGCATGACCTCCGATAGCCAGACGCGGTAGGGGTCAGGCGCCGCGCAGCCGGGGCGGGCGCGCCAGGGCAGATCGCGTGCGTGAACGTCATACCAGCCGAGCAACGCGCGTGCGACATCTTGCGAACTGGCATCCATCGCGCCGCTATGGCATTGGCGGACGGGTAATGGAACGGGTCGGAAACTTGGCAGAGGGCAAAGCGGGCAAGAGCGCCACTAGCAAGACCACAAGCCCCAAGCGCTACGAACGGCCGCGTGGGGGCCAGGCTCGCGCGATATCCGATCTGATGCCGGAAGTCGGCCGCACAGCGTTTCGGCGCTTCGGGTTTGTTCAGTCCAGCGTGGTCACCCGCTGGCCCGAGATCGTCGGCGCCAGGCATGCACGAATCTGCACGCCCGAATCGATCCGCTTCCCTCCCGGCGAAAGGCACGACGGGATCCTGCAACTCGTTGTCGTGCCCGCCCATGCGCCGCTGATCCAGCACGTGATCCCCGAGATCATCGAACGCGTGAACCGATTCTTCGGCTACAATGCGGTGGCCAGAATCAAGATACGGCAGGGAGAGGTTAAGGCCCCTGCCCCGGCTTCGAAGTCCAAGGCGCCCCCCTCCCTCAAGCCGGTGCCGATCGAGCTTGGCGATTCGCTGCGCGACATCGGCGATCCGGAGCTGAGAGCGGTCCTGGAGTCACTGGCGCGCAGTATGGCGGCTGCAAACGACAAGGACGTGACGTGATACCCAGACCCGTTCGCATCATCCCCGTTCGCATCATCGCGCTGCTTGCCCTCGCTTCCCTGAGCATTGCGGCATCGCCTCCGCATCCGAACTGGAACGCTACCGTCACTCAGGGCCCCGACCAGGCCTACACCCTCGGCAACCCAGATGCGAAGGTGAAGCTGACGGAGTACGTAAGCTACACGTGCCCCCATTGCGGTGACTTCCACAAGAAGGCGGATACCGTTCTGCGGCTGACCTATATCCCGCAAGGCAAGCTGTCGGTCACAGTCCAACAGGTACTCCGTAATCCCGTGGACCTGACGGTGGCCATGCTGACCAACTGCGGCGATCCGAAGCTGTTCTTCGCGCGCCACAACGGCTTCATGGGGACGCAGGATCAGTGGTTGTCCAAGCTGAACAGCTTCAGCGCCGCACAAACCGCCCGCTGGTCAAATGGCCCGGTGCCAACCCGCCTGCGCGCGATCGCCGCGGACTTCGACTTCTACAAAATCATGAGCCGGTGGAACTACTCTCGGACCCAGGTGGATCAATGCCTTGCGGATGCGGCCGTAATGAAGGCGGTCACCGGTCAGACGCAAGCGGCCATGGCGGCAGGAGTGCAAGGGACGCCGAGCTTTGCGCTCAACGGTGAGCTGCTCACCGACACCCACGATTGGGAAGCACTCGCCAAGCAAATCGACGAGAAACTTTGATATGGTTTCAGGTTCAGGCTAGCTGATGCCCCTGCTCTGAGAAGGACCCTTGCATGATTTCCCGGATTCGCTCCTTCGCGCTTGCCGCCGCGGTAGCGCCTTTTGCACTGGCTCTTGCCGGATGCGGCGACAAGACCCCTACTGAAGCGCCGACCAGCAGCGAAGCGATCGAGAAGGTGCCTGCGCCTGCAGGTAAGTCGTGGTCGGAGGTCGTCACCAAGACTGAAGAAGGCGGCTACCGGATGGGCAATCCAGAGGCACCTGTCCAGTTGGTCGAATATGGCGCCCTGTCCTGCTCGCACTGCGCAGACTTCGCCAAGGAAAGCTCTGAGGAGTTGCACAACGAATACGTCGACAGCGGGCGAGTAAGCTACGAGTTGCGCTTCTTCATGCTGAACGCTCTCGACGTCCCCGCTACACTTCTGGCGACTTGTGGCTCGACAGAGGCAGTCATTCCTCTGAGTGAGCAGTTCTGGGCTTGGCAGCCCACCCTGTTCAGCAACCTGCAAAGCGTGGGCGATGCAAGGCTGCAGCAGGCGGCGGCCCAGCCTCCGGCGCAGCGCATGCAGGCGATCGCCGATCTCTCCGGGATGACAGAGTTCTTCGCTGCACGCGGGATCTCCCGCGATCAGGCAGCCGCATGCCTGACTGACACAGCCAAGGCGGAAGCGCTGGCCAAGCAGACGGAAACCGCCGCGACCAAGTACAACGTGACGGGTACACCCAGCTTCTTCATCAACGGCGCACCCGTCGGCACCGCTGACTGGGCGACTCTCGAGAACAAGCTGCAAGCTGCCGGAGCGCGCTGATCGCGGAGCAGCCGGAGGCCCGAACCCACGATGCGCATCCGGCGGCTGAAACTCAGCGGCTTCAAGAGTTTCGTCGAAGCCGCTGAACTGCGCATCGACCCGGGGCTCACCGGAGTCGTGGGCCCCAACGGGTGCGGCAAGTCGAACCTGCTCGAAGCGATCCGCTGGGTCATGGGTGAAAGCTCGCCCAAGTCCATGCGTGGCGGCGGAATGGAGGACGTGATCTTCGCCGGGACGGCGGCCCGGCCACCGCGTGCGTTCGCGGAAGTTGTTCTCCACGCCCAGACTTCAGACGGAGAAGAACTCGAGGTCCTGCGCCGCATCGAGCGGGGTGCCGGCAGTGCATACAGGGTCAACGGCCGCGATGTGCGGGCCAAGGACGTCGCCCTCATCTTCGCCGATGCGGCGACCGGTGCGCACTCGCCGGCACTCGTCAGCCAGGGAAGAATAGCTGCCGTCATTGCCGCAAAGCCTGCTGAACGGCGCGCCATGCTGGAAGAGGCCGCGGGCATCGCCGGCCTGCACGTTCGCCGCAAGGATGCCGAAAGCAAGCTTCGCGCAACGGAAACCAACCTGTCTCGCCTGGACGACCTGATGGCCGGGCTCGACAAGCAAGTCACCGCCCTGCGGCGGCAGGCTCGCGCAGCCGAGCGTTACAAGGCGCTCTCTGACCAGATCCAGACGTTCGAAGCCCGCCTCGTCTTTGCTCGCTGGCGAGACGCCGCAGCAGCAGCGGATAAGGCCCGCACCGAGGCCGCGCATGCCGAGGCAAACGTCGCCCGCGCCCAAGAGGCGGCAGCTCTCGCCCAGAAGGCCCAGGCGAAAGCCGCAGAACTACTGGCAACCGCACGCGATGTCGTGGCGGACCGGCGAGACGACGCCAACGCACAAGAACATCGCCTGACCGCGCTTACCGGCAAGCTCGAAGCCGCCGAGCAACGGCTCACTGACCTTGACCGCCAGCGGGATCGGCTAAAACAGGACTGCAGCGAGGCCGACCGGATCACGCAAGACGCCGCGGATGCCCTCCGCCGGCTGCAACGCGAACTGGCTGCAGGGTCGGATAATCTCAAGACCGCCGAAGGAGAACGGCCTCACCTTGCGGCAGCGTTGGAGAGATCGGAAGCGGTCGCAAGAGCCGCCGAGCTGGACCTGGCCCAGGCAACCGCCGAACAGGCGGGCGTGGAGGCCGAATGGCGTATCGCTGCTGCGGAAGTGGAGCAGGCGCGTACGCGTGCGGAACGCGCGGGGAAAGAGGCGGCGCGCCTGTCAGCCCTCCTGCAAGGCCTCGCCAGCACAAGCGAGGCCGATGCAGCCGTCCAGCTGGCCGTTGCGCGTCGGGACGAAGCAGCGCAGCGAGTGACCGATGCACGTGCGACGCTGGATCACCTCAGCCAGCGAAAGGCTGAACTGCAGTCGGCTCGCGATGTGGCGGCCGAAGCGCTCGCCGCTGCACGCGTAGACCTTAGCGGCATCGAGCGAGAACATGCGGCGTTGTCGCGCGACCGTCTGGCCAGAGCGAAGAGCGCCAAGGCAGCCCATGGACTGCCGACCGCGATCGATGCCGTGCAGGTCGCACCGGGGTTCGAGCGCGCCCTTGCAGCGGTTCTCGGTCGCGATGCCAAGGCACCACTCGGCAATCCACCACCGTCCTCTGAGGGGCGCTTCTGGGCGGGAACAACGCCCCCGCCGCCACTCCCGGACAGCCTGTCGCATCACCTCACCCGGTGCCCGCCGGAACTGCTTGCCCGTCTTGCCTTGGTCCGCTTTGCGGAGGCAGACGAAGGAAGCGAACTGAAGCCGGGTGAATGGCTTGTAACCCGCAGCGGCGCGCTGCGTCGGTGGGACGGTTTTGTGGCGCGTGGCGAAGGTGCTGCCGAAGCGGCACGGCTTGAGGCAGAGAACCGCTTCTCACTGCTTGATGCGCAACTGCCCTCCCTTCGCGATAAGGTGCAATCTGCCGAGCAGGAGGCTACTGGCGCGCAGAAGGCGCTGACAGAGCTGCAGGCGACCATCGTGGCTGGCGAACGCGAAATTGCGGCAGCCGCAGAACAGGAACGAAGTGCATTGCGTGCCGCGGATCAGGCGGAAGATGCCCGCACGCGCCTCGTCACGCGCCGCGAAGAACTTGAGCGTAGCGCCAACGAGGCAGGGGATCAGCAGCGCGCGGCGGAAGCCGAGAGACAAGCGGCACGCCTGCGGCAGGAAGCGCTGCCTGACCCCCAGGAAGGACGGGCCGCACTCGATCGGGAAAAGGCGATCCAGGAGCAGGGCCGTCGCGCCATGCAAGCCGCGACGGCCGCGCTCGCGGCTCATGACCAGGCACTTGCCGCTCTGCGCGAGCGCACAGCCGCGCAACGCGCCGACGTCCGTGGCTGGCAAGCGCGCTCGGGCGATGCGGCCAAGCGCCTGACCGAAGCGACACGAAGGCTCGAAGACATTGAGCAGGAGCGCACCGGCATTGCCGCACTCCCGGTCGCGCTATCGAAGGAGATACAGGCCGCGAAGGAGATACAGGTCCGCCTCGCCGGTGAGCTTGCCCAGGCGGAATCGCAGCTCGAGAGCGCCGCCCAAGCTGCGCGCGAGGCCGACGCGGAACTCGCCAGGGGGCAGGAGGAGCTCTCAGCCGCTCGCGAAGCACGCGCCGGTGCCGCTGCTCGAGCAGAGAACGAGGATGCCAGGCGCGTCGAGATGAACCGGCTTGCCGGAGAGCGCTTCCAGTCACCCCCGCCCCTGTTGCCCGGCAAGTTCGGGTTCACAGCCGAAGAGGTTGGCGCGGCAGAGAACGAAACCGGGTCCATGAACCGCCTCGTCTCTGAGCGGGAGCGAATTGGGCCCGTCAATCTCGTCGCGGCCGACGAACTGTCCCAAGCCGAGGAGCAGCTAAGCACCAGCGCGACAGAGAAGGCCGAACTCAGCGAAGCCGTTAACCGGCTGAGAGGATCGATCGGCAATCTCAATCGCGAAGGGCGAGAGCGACTGCGCGCCGCGTTCGAGACGGTGGACGAACACTTCCGGCGGCTTTTCACGCGCCTGTTTCAGGGCGGGCAGGCACATCTCGCTCTCGTGGATTCAGATGACCCGCTGGAGGCCGGCCTGGAGATTTTCGCCCAGCCTCCCGGCAAACGCCTCCAGTCTCTTACGCTATTGTCGGGCGGAGAGCAGGCGCTGACTGCTGTAGCTCTGATCTTCGCGCTCTTCCTGACCAACCCGGCGCCGATCTGCGTGCTGGACGAAGTCGATGCGCCACTGGACGATGCCAATATCGAGCGCTTTTGCGATCTTCTGGATGCGATGGCGACCGAGACGCAGACCCGTTACCTGATCGTCACGCACAATGCTGTCACGATGAGCCGGATGCATCGCCTCTTCGGCGTAACCATGGTTGAAAAAGGCGTTTCGCGCCTTGTCAGCGTCGATCTCGGCGCTGCGGAAGAACTGGTCGCGGCGGAATAGCCATCCGCATCAGAAGCCACAAAGGCTTTGCGTCACCCCGCTGGGGCGGCGGCCTGTGCAGTCTGGCGCGCTGCCTCTGCAGCCGCTTCGCGCTTGGCGCGGGATTCTTCGGTCTTGCGAGCGCGCGACGCCATGTCGCGCCAAGCGGCCTCGGAGCGCAGCGCGCGATCCCGCACGTTGTCCAACTCTGCAGCTTCTGCGGCCTGAGCAGCTTCCTGTGCGCGTTCTGTGGCGAATTCGTAGCTGATGCTCATGGCGGCTCCTTGGTTGAGAGGACGGCGGGTAACCGGACCGGCCGAATGACCGATCCGGCATTCCGCGTCAGGCAGAGGCGAGGTTCGTTGCCGATTCCTTGCCGTTGCGGCCGCGCTCGACTTCGTACGAGACGCGCTGATCGCGCTCAAGCGTCATCATGCCGGCGGCCTGGACTGCGGAGATGTGGACGAAGCTGTCGGCTCCGCCGTTGTCGGGCTGGATGAAGCCATAGCCCTTGTCGGCGTTGAAGAACTTTACAGTGCCGATAGGCATAAGCGTTTCCTTTCAAGAAACAGTTGCCCGACCGCAACATGCGGCAAGGCCGTGCGTCGGGTCGTCAATCGAAAGGAAGTCGTCGTCAGGCTTGCGCTCTTCCCCCAAGAGATCCCGGAGTCCGCACGCTCACAAATCGGCAAAGTCCGTCGCAAAATTCGACGTCAGCGGATCTCTTGTAACACAGAGGGGCGCATTCACCTAATCAGCCCGCCGTGCGCGGTGCCCGGCTTATGCTCAAACTGTCTATGATGAGGAACGGGTGACCATTGACCGCCGGACACCTTAATATATTGTTTACCAAGCCGCACAGGCCGGGGCCAAGACAACATGCAGACGCAAACCGCTTCGCCGTCAGGGGCGACGGAGCCGAAATACAAACCGTGGGAGCTTCCCCCACTGCCCGGCGAGACGCCGGCCGAGCTCGCTTGGCGGCGCAATCTGGCCTACTTCGAGTATCAGCACGACAGCGTTCGCGAGTTTTGGCGACGCATCCCAACGGCACCCGACCTTCGTGGCAAGAAAATCCTGGAACTGGGTTGCGGACACGGCACGCTGAGCGTCGGAATGGCGCAAGCCGGAGCGGCAGAGGTCTGGGGCTTTGATCTCGATGACGAGCGGATCAGCTTCGCGGAGCGCCATGTACCCGCCCAGTTCCCCGAGTACGCCAGTGCAGTGCACTTCCGCTGCGAAGACATCTGCGATTACCTCTCGCCGCAGACCGAGGGCACGATCGACATCATCGTGTCCAAGGACACTTTCGAACACATCATCCCCCTGAACGAGACGGTGGAGGCCATGCGGCGCCTGCTCAAGCCGGGCGGATATGCAGTGATCGGCACCAGCCCGCTTTACTACAGCCCGTTCGGCGATCACGGGTGGTATCTGGGGCCGGGCAAGCCGTGGTCTACCCTCATCCCCGAACCCATCCTCTTCAAGCTTGCTGGAAAGCGGGCGGGACGCCCCATCCGCAGTGCTCACGACATGGGCCTGAACAAGATGACCCCAGCCGACTTCCGCCGGGCCTTCCCGGCTACGGACTGGCGGACCAAGGCAATCGACTACAATCAGGGTGGCGGAATGGGCATGAAAGCCTTCCGTGTTCTTCGCCGCATCGGTCCACTAGAACCGATCTTCACCACCAGCATCTACACGGTGATGGAACGCATCCGCTAGCCCGCAACGCGCGAGCGTAGGACGGTGCTGCTAGCGGAGGAGCACTTCTAGCTTGGCACACGCCATCTCGATCGGGCTCATGCCGAGACCGTAAGGCGGCAGGTAGAAGATCTGAGCGCCGCCTGCAGTCGTTGGTCAGCGGATGTCAGCGGCCTTCACGAGGGACCAAGTCGTCGGGACGATCAGATCCATCGCAGTCGCCCCACGACGCCGATTTGTAAATCGAACAACTCGCCGCGCGGGATGCCTCTCGGACGCCGCTCATCGTGAGAGCGTCCTGGTAGCGCACGCTCACTTTTGAGCGATACCCTGTGTCTACGTCTCCTCTCATCCCGTGCCTTCTTTCTTAGCAAAAACCCCGCCGGATTTCTCCGACGGGGTTCTCTTTTGCCTTCGAAAGGAAAGGACGACGGCTTACGCCTGCTCGTCGCCCTCGCCCTCGCCCTCGCCTTTGATCAGGTAATCACCTGCGTCGGCGTCGGTGCCGTGGGCCTCGCCTTCCATGACGGCCAGCGGATCATCGCCGAGGTCGTCAGCCGGATCGCGCTGCAACTCGGCCGCGTGCTCTTCCGCCGCTGAACGAGGCGCTACGAGCGACTCCTGCAGCTTGCGGTAAGAAGCACGCAGCGCGGCATCGCGGCTGGACGCCGCCACGCGAACGCGGTTCATGCCCGCGCCCGTGCCTGCCGGGATCAGGCGGCCGACGATCACGTTTTCCTTGAGGCCGATCAGCGAGTCCCGCTTGCCCTCGACAGCCGCCTGCGTGAGCACGCGGGTGGTCTCCTGGAACGACGCGGCCGAAATGAACGAACGCGTCTGCAGCGAGGCTTTGGTGATGCCCAGCAACACCGGCTTGCCCTCGGCAGGACGCTGATCCTTCTCGAGCTTACCGTTGATCTCGAGCATCTCCTCAAGGTCGACCTGCTCGCCCGGCAGCAGCGTGGTGTCACCGCTGGCCGTGATCTCGACCTTCTGCAGCATCTGGCGAACGATCACCTCGATGTGCTTGTCGTTGATCTTCACGCCCTGCAAGCGATAGACTTCCTGGATCTCCGCACAGAGATACTCCGCCAGCGCTTCCACGCCGAGCACTTCGAGGATGTCGTGCGGATCGGGCGAACCGGAGATCAGGTTGTCGCCCTTCTTCACGAAGTCGCCTTCCTGAACGTCGATCACCTTGCTCTTGGGGATCAGGTACTCGACAGGCTCGCCCTCGTCCGGGATGATCGCGATCTTGCGCTTGGCCTTGTAGTCACGCACGAACTCAATGCGGCCACTGGTCTTGGCGATGATCGCGTTGTCCTTGGGCTTGCGCGCCTCGAACAGTTCGGCGACGCGCGGCAGACCGCCCGTGATGTCACGGGTCTTGGCGGCTTCGCGGCTTGCGCGGGCAATGATGTCACCCGCTTCGACCGCCTGCCCATCCTCGACCGAGAGCGTGGCACCCGGAGCGAGCATGTACCGCGCCGCCTCACCCGACTGCTCGTCGAGCAGAGTGATGCGCGGACGCAGGTCCTCCTTCTTCTTGGCCCGGCTGGACGAACGATCCTCCGTCACCACACGGCTGGTCATGCCGGTCGCCTCGTCCGCCTGCTCAGTCAGCGTGCGGCCGTCGATCAGATCCTGATAACGGATCACGCCCGAAGTCTCGGTGATGATCGGCAGGGTGAACGGATCCCACTCGGCCAGGCGCTCACCTTCCTTCACGCTCGCGCCGTTCTCGTGGAGCAACACAGTACCGTAGGGCACGCGGTGCATGGCGCGCTCGCGGCCCTCGCTGTCGAGGACGACGATCTCGCCGTTGCGGGCGAGGCTCAGGCGGCGGCCGCGCTTGTCCATGATGGTCGGGACGTCGCGATATTCGACGGTACCATCGCAGATCGACTCGAGGTGGCTGGTCTCGTTGAGCTGCGCCGCACCACCGATGTGGAACGTACGCATCGTGAGCTGCGTGCCCGGCTCACCGATCGACTGTGCGGCGATGACGCCGACAGCTTCGCCGATGTTGACCGGCGTGCCGCGAGCGAGATCACGCCCGTAGCACTTGCCGCAAACGCCCTGCGTTGCCTCACAGATCAGCGGCGAGCGAATGCGCGCGGCCTGGATGCCGGTTGCTTCGATCTTCGCCACGGCAGCCTCGTCGAGCAGGGCGCCGCTGGCGGCGACCACACTGCCTTCCTTGTCGACGATGTCCTCCGCCAGGGTGCGGCCCAGGATACGCTCGCCCAGCGAGGCGATGGTCGAACCGCCCTGCACGATCGAGCGCATTTCCAGCGCCCGCTCGGTTCCGCAGTCGTCAACCACGACAACGCAGTCCTGCGACACGTCGACCAGACGGCGAGTCAGATAACCCGAGTTCGCCGTCTTGAGCGCGGTGTCGGCCAGCCCCTTACGGGCGCCGTGCGTCGAGTTGAAGTATTCAAGAACGGTCAGACCTTCCTTGAAGTTCGAGATGATCGGCGTCTCGATGATCTCGCCCGAAGGCTTGGCCATCAGGCCACGCATACCCGCGAGCTGCTTCATCTGCGCTGGCGAACCACGCGCACCGGAGTGGCTCATCATGTAGATCGAGTTGATCTGCTTCTGACGACCGGTTTCCGGATCGATCGGCATCGCACGGATTTCGTCCATCATGGCATTCGCCACCTGGTCGCCGCAGCGGCTCCAGGCGTCGATCACCTTGTTGTACTTCTCCTGCTGCGTGATCAGGCCGTCCTGGTACTGCTGCTCGTAGTCGGCAACCAGCTCCTTGGTCTCGTTGACCAGCGCAACCTTGCTGTCCGGAATGATCATGTCGTCCTTGCCGAACGAAATGCCCGCCTTGAACGCGTGGCGGAAGCCAAGGCTCATGATCGCGTCCGCGAACAGCACCGTGTCCTTCTGACCGGTGTGACGATAGACCTGATCGATAACGTCACCGATCTCCTTCTTGGTGAGGAGGCGGTTGACGACTTCGAAAGGCACCGTGTGCGACTTCGGCAGACATTCGCCGATGAGCATGCGGCCCGGAGTCGTCTCGACGCGGAGCATATACTCGTTGCCCTTCTCGTCCGTCTGCGGGATGCGCGTCTGGATCTTCGAGTGCAGCGTGACGGCACCAACGTGCAGCGCCTGGTGCACTTCGGCGATGTCGGACAGCATCATGCCCTCGCCCGGCTCGCCTTCGCGATCCATCGAGAGATAGTACAGACCCAGCACCATGTCCTGCGAAGGCACGATGATCGGCTTGCCGTTCGCGGGCGACAGGATGTTGTTGGTCGACATCATCAGCACGCGTGCTTCGAGCTGGGCTTCCAGCGAAAGCGGAACGTGGACGGCCATCTGGTCACCGTCGAAGTCGGCGTTGAAGGCCGAGCAGACGAGCGGGTGAAGCTGGATTGCCTTGCCCTCGATCAGCACGGGCTCAAACGCCTGGATGCCCAGACGGTGCAGCGTGGGCGCGCGGTTCAGGAGGACCGGGTGCTCGCGGATCACCTCGTCCAGGATATCCCAGACTTCCTTGCGCTCCTTCTCGACCCACTTCTTCGCCTGCTTGAGGGTCATGGACAGACCCTTGGCGTCGAGACGGGCGTAGATGAACGGCTTGAACAGTTCGAGCGCCATTTTCTTGGGCAAGCCGCACTGGTGCAGCTTGAGCTCCGGTCCGGTCACGATCACCGAGCGGCCCGAATAGTCGACGCGCTTACCCAGAAGGTTCTGGCGGAAGCGGCCCTGCTTGCCCTTGAGCATGTCGGACAGCGACTTGAGCGGACGCTTGTTGGCGCCGGTAATGACACGCCCGCGACGGCCGTTGTCGAACAGGGCGTCGACGGCCTCCTGCAACATGCGCTTTTCGTTGCGCACGATGATGTCGGGCGCGCGCAGCTCGATCAGCCGCTTCAAACGGTTGTTGCGGTTGATGACGCGGCGATAGAGATCGTTGAGGTCCGACGTCGCGAAACGGCCACCGTCCAGCGGAACCAGCGGACGCAGTTCCGGCGGAATGACTGGTACGACGTCGAGGATCATCCACTCGGGACGGTTGCCCGAATCAATGAAGGATTCGACGACCTTGAGGCGCTTGATGATCTTCTTGGGCTTGAGCTCGGACTTCGTCGTCCGCAGCTCTTCCAGAAGGTCATCGCGCTCCTGCTCGAGGTCCAGGCTCATGAGCATGTGCTTGACCGCTTCAGCGCCGATGCCGGCGCTGAACGCATCCTCGCCATACTCGTCCTGCGCGTCGAGCATCTCGTCTTCGGTGAGCAGCTGGTACTTCTCGAGCGGGGTGAGACCCGGCTCAATGACGATGTAGCTCTCGAAGTAGAGGACACGCTCAAGCTGCTTCAGCTGCATGTCGAGCAGCAAGCCGATGCGCGAAGGCAGCGACTTCAGGAACCAGATGTGCGCGACAGGCGCGGCCAGCTCGATGTGGCCCATGCGCTCACGGCGCACCTTGGTGACGGTGACTTCGACGCCGCACTTCTCGCAGACGACGCCCTTGTACTTCATGCGCTTGTACTTGCCGCAAAGGCACTCGTAGTCCTTCACGGGGCCGAAGATGCGCGCGCAGAACAGACCGTCACGCTCGGGCTTGAACGTGCGATAGTTGATCGTTTCCGGCTTCTTGATCTCGCCGAAGGACCAGGAGCGGATGCGCTCGGGCGAGGCGAGACCGATCTGGATCTGATCGAAAGTCTCGGGCTTTGCCATCTGGTTGGTGAACTTGCTCAGGTCGTTCATAGTTCAGTCCCTCTTGGGGTATTTCGTAAGCGGAGCGGTGGAGCGCTGCCCTTTCGGGGCAGCGCTCCGAAAGTTCACTCCGCCGCCAACCGGCCGTTGTTGATCGCCTCATCGTCGGCATCGTCGTGGTCGATGACCGAGTTCAGTTCGACGTTCAGGCCCAGCGAGCGCATTTCCTTGACGAGCACGTTGAAGCTCTCGGGGATGCCGGCCTCGAAGGTGTCGTCACCCTTGACGATGGCTTCGTAGACCTTGGTGCGTCCAACCACGTCGTCGGACTTCACCGTCAGCATCTCCTGCAAGGTGTAGGCGGCACCGTAAGCCTGCAAGGCCCAGACCTCCATTTCCCCGAAGCGCTGACCACCGAACTGCGCCTTGCCGCCCAGCGGCTGCTGGGTGACGAGCGAGTAAGGCCCGATCGAACGTGCGTGGATCTTGTCGTCCACGAGGTGGTGCAGCTTCAGCATGTAGATGATGCCAACCGTCACCTTACGGTCGAACTTGTCGCCGGTACGTCCGTCGAACAGGTCCGACTGTCCCGACTTGTCGAGCCCGGCAAGCGCCAGCATGTCCGCAACGTCGTTCTCGACCGCGCCGTCGAACACCGGAGTGCCCATCGGCACGCCCTTGGTCAGGTTGCCCGCCAACTCCAGCAGCGACGCCGTGTCGCGGCCGTCGATGTCGTCGTGGTACTGCTCGCCGTAGATCGTCTTGAGCCGTTCACGAACTGCCTCGGGAGGCGGTCCTGCCTCTGGGTTCGGATTGGCCCGACGCCAGTCTTCAAGCGCTTCCTTGACCTGCTGGCCAAGACCGCGCGCGGCCCATCCCAGGTGCGTCTCGAAGATCTGACCCACGTTCATGCGCGACGGCACGCCCAGCGGGTTGAGCACCAGGTCGACCGGGGTACCATCCTCAAGGAACGGCATGTCTTCTACCGGCAGGATGCGGCTGATGACGCCCTTGTTGCCGTGACGGCCGGCCATCTTGTCGCCCGGCTGCAGCTTGCGCTTCACCGCCACGAAGACCTTGACCATCTTGAGCACGCCGGGAGCCAGCTCGTCGCCGCGCTCCAGCTTCTCCTTGCGATCCTCGAACTTCTCCTGGATCGCCTTGACCGTCTCGTCGTACTGCGACTTCACGGCTTCGAGCTGCGACTGAACGTGGTCGTCGGCGACCGCGAACTTCCACCACTCGTGCCTTTCGACTTCGCCGAGCAGCGCATCGTCGATCACGCCACCCTTCTTCACGCCCTTGGGAGCCGCCGTGGCAGTCTGGCCCAGGAGCATGTCGCGCAGGCGGTTGTACGTCGCGCGGTTGAGAATGGCGCGCTCGTCCTCCCGATCCTTGGCGAGGCGTTCGATTTCCTCGTTCTGGATCGCGCGGGTACGGTCGTCGATCTCGATACCGTGACGGTTGAACACGCGGACTTCGACGATCGTGCCGGAGACGCCCGGCGGCAGGCGCAGCGAGGTGTCGCGCACGTCGCTCGCCTTTTCACCGAAGATCGCACGCAGCAGCTTCTCTTCCGGCGTCATCGGCGATTCACCCTTGGGGGTGATCTTGCCGACGAGGATGTCGCCGGGGTGCACTTCGGCACCGATGTAGACGATGCCCGCCTCGTCGAGGTTGCGCAGGGCTTCCTCGCCAACGTTCGGGATGTCGCGAGTGATGTCCTCTGGCCCCAGCTTCGTGTCGCGGGCCATGACCTCGAACTCCTCGATGTGGATCGAGGTGAAGACGTCGTCCTTCACGATCCGCTCGGAGATCAGGATGGAGTCCTCGTAGTTGTAGCCATTCCAAGGCATGAACGCCACGAGACTGTTGCGCCCCAGCGCGAGCTCACCCAGTTCGGTCGAGGGACCGTCCGCGATGATGTCACCAGTGGCCACGACATCGCCCACCTTCACCAGCGGACGCTGGTTGATGCAGGTGTTCTGGTTGGAGCGCTGGAACTTCTGCAGCGTGTAGATGTCAACGCCTGACTTGCCCGGCTCGATGTCACCCGACACGCGAATGACGATACGGGTGGCGTCGACCTGATCGACCACGCCACCACGCGAGGCCGAGATGGCCGCGCCCGAGTCGCGCGCCACCGTCTCTTCCATGCCGGTGCCCACGAACGGTGCGTCAGCCTTGACCAGTGGCACCGCCTGGCGCTGCATGTTCGAGCCCATCAGTGCGCGGTTCGCGTCGTCGTTCTCCAGGAACGGGATGAGCGAGGCCGCGACGGACACGAGCTGCTTGGGCGAAACGTCCATCAGCGTGATCTGGTCGCGCGGGCTCATCACGAACTCGCCGTTCTGGCGAGCCGACACGAGCTCTTCGACGAAGCTGCCGTCCTCGTTGGTCTCGGCCGACGCCTGTGCGACGGTGTGCTTCTGCTCCTCCATGGCGGAGAGATACACGACCTCTCCGCTGACCTTTCCGTCCACGACCTTGCGGTACGGCGTCTCGATGAAACCGTACTTGTTGACGCGCGCGAAGGTCGAAAGCGAGTTGATCAGACCGATGTTCGGGCCTTCCGGCGTCTCGATCGGGCAGATGCGGCCGTAGTGAGTGGGGTGAACGTCTCGGACTTCGAAGCCCGCGCGCTCACGGGTAAGACCGCCAGGCCCGAGCGCCGAGACACGGCGCTTGTGGGTGACTTCCGAGAGCGGGTTGGTCTGGTCCATGAACTGCGAGAGCTGCGACGAGCCGAAGAACTCGCGCACCGCGGCCACAGCGGGCTTCGCGTTGATCAGGTCGTTCGGCATCACGGTCGACACGTCGACCGAGCTCATGCGCTCCTTCACGGCGCGTTCCATGCGGAGCAGGCCAACGCGGTACTGGTTCTCCAGCAGCTCGCCCACCGAACGCACACGGCGGTTGCCGAGGTTGTCGATGTCGTCGATCTCGCCCTTGCCGTCCTTCAGGTTCACCAGTTCCTTGACCACGGCGAGGATGTCCTCGGTGCGCAGCGTGGTGACGGTGTCCTCGGCATCAAGGCCAAGACGCATGTTGAGCTTCACACGGCCAACGGCCGAGAGGTCGTAGCGATCGGCATCGAAGAACAGGCCGTCGAACAGAGCCTCTGCGGTCTCCTTCGTCGGCGGCTCGCCGGGACGCATGACCTTGTAGATCGCCTCGAGACCCATCTCGCGGTTCTCGGCCTTGTCGGCCTTGAGCGTGTTGCGCATCCAGGGACCGGTGTTGACGTCGTCGATGTCGAGCAGTTCGATCGCATCGAAACCGGCGGCGTCGAGCGCCTCCAGATTCTCCGGCGTAACCTCGTCACCCGCCTCGATATAGATGCGGCCGGTTTCCTCGTTGATGAGGTCCTTGGCGGAGTAGCGGCCGAAGATCTCCTCGGTCGGAATGAGCAGTTCGGAGAGACCGTCCTTCTGCGCCTTGTTGGCAGCACGCGGGCTGATCTTCTGGCCCGCCGGGAAGACGACCTCGCCCGAGCTGGAATCAACCACGTCAAACGCCGGCTTCAGGCCACGCCATGCCTCTGGCACGAACGGCAGGCGCCAGCCACCCTCACCGCGCTTCCAGGTAACGGTCTCGTAGAAGTGATCGAGGATCGCCTCGTCATCAAGTCCCAGCGCATAGAGCAGCGCGGTGACCGGCAGCTTGCGCTTGCGGTCGATACGGACGTTGACGATGTCCTTGGCGTCGAACTCGAAGTCGAGCCACGAACCGCGGTAGGGGATCACGCGCGCTGCGAACAGGAACTTGCCCGAAGAGTGCGTCTTGCCGCGATCATGGTCGAACAGCACGCCAGGCGAACGGTGCATCTGCGAGACGATCACGCGCTCGGTGCCGTTGACGATGAAGGTGCCGTTCTCGGTCATGAGCGGCATATCGCCCATATAGACGTCCTGCTCCTTGATATCGAGCACGGAGCGAGTCTCGGTCTCGGCGTCCACTTCGAACACGATCAGGCGCAGCGTCACCTTCATCGGCGCTGCGTACGTGATGCCGCGCTGGCGGCACTCGGTCTGGTCGTACTTGGGGTCTTCCAATTCGTAGTGAACGAAGTCCAACTCGCTGGTGCCGGCGAAGTCACGGATCGGGAACACCGAGCGCAGCGTCTTCTCCAGACCGGACACATAACCCGTCGACGGGTCGGAGCGGAGGAACTGTTCGTAGCTCTCACGCTGAACCTCGATCAGGTTCGGCATCTGCACGACCTCGTGAATGTCACCGAAGATCTTGCGGATACGCTTCTTGGCCGAACGCAGTCCCTGCTTGGGCTGAACGTCGGAGTGGACGGGCTTGGTCGCCATGAAAGGGTCGCCTCTTCGCTACTCGGAACGACCGGAACAGACCGGCCGACAATCGATAATCTCTCGCGATTCTGCCGCCTGAGCGGTCACGCCATCAGCAGACGCAATAAGGGCCGCGTGCGCACGCCACCCTAAAGGAGGCCTGCAACCCGCAGCCTGATGCGTCAGATGGTACCCGGATCCGCTTCCTTCCCTGACAAGCCCCCGCGCTGGACTCATCTTGCTCGAAGCGTCGAGCGGACCTCGCATATAAGGGGATGCGTCACGCCTGTAAACCCCCACGCGCCTGACCCGAGCGCCAGCACAAAGGCTATCGGGACGCCCCGTGAGGCAATAAGCCAAGCGCCGAGTAGTATGAACATCTATTCATAATTGGAGCGTGATTATTACTCACCTAGGATAGCGAACTCAACTCACCGCTTCCGAGTATTCATTCTATCGGTTATTTGCGATCACCCTTGCCAACTGATCCTCCAAAGCAACGTTTGACGATCATGAAGCACGCAACATTCCAATCGCTCAGCGCCACAGCGGTGGTTTCCGCCGCTCTCGCGCTTGGAACCACATCCGTCTTGGCTCAAGAGGCTGGCCCGACGATCGAAGTTCCGCCGCCTCCTATTACTTTACCTGCTGCAGCGGATACTTCATCGATTTCTGCCGCGACTGATCCGAGCGCACCGGCCATTACGCTCCCTGCAGCCCCCGCTGCCCCTTCGGTCGCCCTCCCCGTCACGCCATCAGCCCCCGTCATTCAAGCATCAGCAGTTCCAACCGCAAGCGAGACGGCAACTGAGCCGACGACAGCAGCGACTCAAGCCCGTTCTCGCGGCGTGACGCCCCGGCCCGAGGCTGCTCCGCTCGCAGCAGCGACGGCAGCCAGCCAAGCACCCGGTTCGGCGGAACAGCCCCGCGCCACGCCTGCGCAGGAGGGGCCCGCGACAGCGCCTGCAGCCATCACCGACCCGGCGAGCGATGTAGAGCCGGTGCGGCAGGCCGCCCCTGCCCAGGCTGAGGAGGTCGAGGCGCGGGTGCCTGCGGATGACGGTGATGGTATCCCGGGCGAGACGGTCGCGGGGATCCTCGCTGCGCTTGGGCTGGGCGCGGCAGGATATGCGGCCATGCGCTCGCGTCGTCGCCGTCGCTCCGACGCGCTGGATGATCCGCCTGCCGAGCCACAAATTGGTCACACGGCCCCAGTTCCGACCACTGCGACAGCTGCGGCTGCACGGCCTGCCATGGCCGCGCCCTTCGGGAGCCGTGCCGAGCTGTTGGACCGGATGGTGGCAGCGGAACCGGATGCGGCCAACCCATTCACCTCAGGCAAGGCCCGCCGCCGGCGTGCGCGCCTGATCCTGCAGCAACGCGATGCGCAGATAGAGCGCGACACGGCACAGTTCGACTGGCGAACCTACCGCCCTCAGAATGCAAACACCCCAGCAGTTCCTCCACTGGTCACGGCCTGAACCCTCTACCGTGGCCAGTCCTGGGCGGCTCCCTTGCGGAGCCGCCCCTTTTCTTGCGCGAGGCGAACGGAGAGATTAGCGCCCCAGTAGCACATCGTTTTTCGATATTATCGATTGACGATATGGCGAATCAGGATTATTGAATTTCGATATCAAGCATATCGGAGATCGAACAATGACCCGCCAAGCTCCCCGCTCCTTCGCCGCCGTCCTCGCGCTCACCCTGAGTGTCGCACTCTGGTCCCAGGCGCTTTCACCCGCCACTGCCGCTCTCGACAATGGTACGAAGGCACCTCTTGTGGTCGCCGCCGCCACGCCGCTGGTCCTGATGTAAGCAGCAAGGCCGGAGACTCACTATGACGTCGATCACGCGCGACCCACTGCTCGCCGCCGCCAAGGGCATCCTCTGGTTCCTCATGGGCGTCATGCTCGTAGGAGCTGTCGCATGCGTCGTGGCCATGCCAGCTATGCTCCTGCTGCAGGACAACATCACGATACAGCTAGGAAAGGACGCGCCAACAGTTCCGGTGCCGACGCTTCTGTGGGCACTTGCAGGCCTGCTGGTGTTTGTGATCGCGCTGCTGCTGGTCCTGTTCAGGATCTTCCAACTCCTGAAACGCATCGTGAGCACCGTCGGCGAGGGCGACCCCTTCGTGCCCGAGAACGCGACGCGTTTGACGCAGATGGCGTGGCTGACACTTGCGGTGCAGCTCGTCACGCTCCCGATCAGCGGGTTTGCTGACTGGATCGATGAGGCCTTCGCCGATGCACCCGAAGTTCATAGTGACATTACCATCAACGCGGGACTGTCCGGCAACGGCCTCCTGCTGATGCTTATCCTGTTCATCCTGGCCCGCGTGTTCCGCAAGGGTGCCGCCATGCGCGCCGAACTGGAAGGCACCGTGTGATGGCTCCCAAGGCAAAACCCACCGCCGACGATTCCGAAACCGAGGGAACCCGGATCGTGGTGAAACTCGACGACCTGCTCTATCAACGGCGCATGACGTTGACGGAGCTGGCCGAGAGGATCGGCATCACACTGGCCAATCTCTCGATCCTCAAAACCGGTAAGGCCAAGGCAATGCGCTTCTCAACACTGGAAGCGATCTGCCGCGAGTTGGACTGTCAGCCGGGCGATCTCCTGGGTTATGACAAGGAGAGCAGCGGCGAGCCCGAACCCATATAAGGGCGTATAAGGTTCGATGGCGAAACAAGCATCGAGCATCGTCGGGCCTTGCAGCTGCCATTCTGGGCCGGGCCAGTTCCCTTGCGATATCCGCACTGATAGTTGCCGGTCATGGCAAAACACATTCTCTTGACGGGTGGCGGCCGCGGCATCGGAGCGGCAATCGCCGAAGCTCTGCGCGAACGCGGCGCGAAACTTTTCGCAGCCACCAGTGCCGACGCGGACCTGTCCGAACCTCACGGGCCGACTCTCTTATGGGAGAAGGCTCTCGAACAATTGGACGGGCGCGTTGACGTCCTCATCAATAACGCGGGCATTTTCGAAGCGGCTCCAATCAGTGAACCAGACGCTGTCTGGCTGGCAAGCTGGCAGCGCACGATGACAGTCAACCTCGAAGCGTCCGCATGCTTGTGCCGCTCGGCAGTACTGGCCTGGCAGGCCCGGCAGTGCGGTGGCCGCATCGTCAACATCGCCAGCCGCGCGGCTTACCGGGGGGACAGCCCTGCTCACTGGCACTATGCCGCTTCGAAGGCAGGCATGGTGGGCATGACCAAGACGATTGCACGCGGTTACGGCCGCGAGGGAATCCTGGCCTTTGCAGTCTGCCCTGGCTTTACGATGACCGGCGCAGTCGATGACTATCTCGCGAGCCGGGGCGGAGAGGCTCTGCTGGCGGACATACCGCTGGGCAGAGTTGCCGATCCGGAGGAGATCGCACGCATTGCCACCTTCCTGGCTCTCGACGCGCCGCCGTCGATGACCGGCGCCATCGTCGATGCCAACGGCGCCAGCTATGTACGTTGAACGCTTGCTGCCAAGGTAAACTTGACTCCCGGAGCAATTAGCGGCAAAGGCGCGCGCTGACTGGCCGCCCAGGTTCCACCGAAGCTGCCGAGTCATCCGTCCGAGACAGCTGGTGAGGGTTTCCCTCTTAATCTCCAGCCTAGACGGGGACAGAGACATTCAGGCCCCTCGCTCCTGCGCGGTGCCGCTTTCGCATCTTGAATGCGGACTCCTTCCCCATCGAAACGGACTTGTCCGCTCCGCACCCGCGGACCGGGAAAACGTAGCCGGTCGTCAGGCCCTCGGGTCCGGCGGCCATTGTGAAGGAGTAAGGCATGGATCGTTCGCAGAAAGCCGAATCGGTCGCCCAGCTCAACGCGGTCTTCAACGAGGTCGGCGTGGTGGTGATCACCCGCAACCTCGGCATGACGGTGGCTCAGTCCACCGACCTGCGCAACAAGATCCGCGATGCCGGTGCGTCCTACAAGGTTGCGAAGAACCGTCTTGCCAAGCTTGCCATCGCGGACACCGATTATTCGGGTATCGGCGACTTCCTGACCGGCCCGACGGCCATCGCCACTTCGGTGGACCCCGTCGCAGCCGCCAAGGCCGTCGTCGACTTCGCCAAGACGACCGACAGGATCGAGATCGTCGGCGGCGCGATGGGCACGCAGGTTCTGAATGCGGATGGTATCAAGGCGCTCGCCACGATGCCCTCGCTCGACGAAATGCGTGGCACGCTTATCGGCCTCATCCAGGCACCGGCGACCAAGATCGCCCAGCTCACGGTCGCTCCGGCGTCCAAGCTGGCGCGCGTCTTCAACGCCTATGCCGAGAAGGACGCCGCGTAAGCACCTGCTTACCAGACGTTTCAAAGCGATTTGCCCCGGTTCGTCCGACCTTCGGCGCCGGGTTCAAAAACTTAGGAGTGAAATACCATGGCCGATATCGCCAATCTCGTTGAAGAACTCTCGAAGCTGACCGTCCTCGAGGCCGCTGACCTCGCCAAGGCTCTCGAAGAAGCATGGGGCGTTTCCGCCGCTGCCGCCGTTACCGTTGCTGGCCCGGCTGCTGGTGGTGGCGCTGCTGAAGCCGCTGAAGAGAAGACCGAATTCGACGTCATCCTGACCGGCGACGGCGGCAAGAAGATCCAGGTCATCAAGGAAGTCCGCGCCATCACCGGCCTGGGCCTCGCTGAAGCCAAGGCTCTCGTCGAAGGCGCTCCGAAGCCCGTCAAGGAAGGCGCTTCGAAGGCTGAAGCCGAAGAGATCAAGAAGAAGATCGAGGAAGCCGGCGGCACCGTCGAGCTCAAGTAATCTTCTTTTCCGGATCTCCGGAAGAAAAGGAAAGGGCGGCTCTGCGGGGCCGCCCTTTTTCTTTGCACGCCTGGCACGCTCGCTCCCGCTCACATGTCATCTGCCGTTCAGCATCAACGCGGCAGCATGTGTCCCGCCGGACAGCCAGGCACTTGGCCGACGGCATGAAGCATTCTCAAGTTGTCCCCGAAGGAGCGGTGTCTTGAGGCACCGCTCCTTTTCTTTGCCTTCGGAACTTAGATCCGCAGCACGCTATCGGGCGCAAACCACAAGGTACGGGGCCGGCGATGGGCTATCAGCCAAGCGTCCCCTTCGCGCCGCAACGTGTCCACATAGAACCCATTGTGGTCGAGCCCTGCCGCACTAGTGACGAGCCAATACGTGCGGACAGTGGCTGCGTTTCCGCCGGAAAAGGCTATGTGACACGTGGTCAGATGGTGGCTCACGAAGCCTGGTGCCCCATTCGCCGGCTGCGGGAACACAGAGGGCGCGCACATCCAGGCGAGAATTTCGTCGCGACCCGCGATTGTGCGGGTCTCCAGTTCCAGCACACCATCTTCGGTGTAGCAGTTCGCATATTCCTCTGCCTTGCGAGCATCCCCAGCTTGGGTGCAGACGGCAAGACGCTGCCGGATTGTCTCTGTCCAGCGTGCCTGTTCGTCAGTCAAACCCGTCGCTCTCACTTCAGCGTCTCGAGGTAGTCGATGATGGCCTTGCGACCTTCTGCATTGGGAATGCCCACGATCATACGCGTGCCCGGCACCATCTTCGTTGGCGCCTTCAGCCATGTGTCGAGAGTCTCGGCATTCCATACGATGCCGGAAGACCTGAGGGCTTCTGAATAACCAAAGCCCGGCAAACTTGCCGCCTCCTTGCCCCAGATACCCGCCAAACTGGGGCCGATCCCATGGCGCCCCGGCACGACGGTGTGGCATGAACGGCAAACCGCGAAGGCAGCTGGAGGCTGACCGGTCTGCTGCGCCTGCCGGGTGGCAAGCTCAGTGGGCGCTGCTGCCGTCTGCGAAACAGGATCGCCCTCCCCAACCTCGACCGCATTTTCACCCTCTCCTTGAGAGCCCTGCCCGCAAGCGCTTAACAAGAGGCAGACAAGCAAGAGCGACCGGCGGATCATCATAACTGGCAGGTTCCCGAACTGTGCGAAAGCATGAACCCCGCACCTATGGCAGAAGCGTAAGGTAGGAAAGCGCAAGAGAGCTCCTGGTTTAATTCAGCGGCTTGAATCATGGCAGTTTCCCCTTTCCCGGCATTGCCGATGCGGATATCAGCGACCGCCACGAGTGCATCGGACATCCTGGCAGTTTCACCTCTTCTGCTGACGGAACGATGACGGCTCCTGCTCCCCTCACCCAGCGTGCCCCCCGGCTCTTTCGTGACGAACTGAGTGCGACCTTGCGCCTCTCAGTTCCACTTGCCGCCGCGAACATCCTGCAAATGGCGGTTTTCGCGACCGACGTAATGTTCGTCTCACGCCTGGGGCAAGAAGCCCTTGCGGCATCGAGCCTGGCCGTGGCGATCTTCGGCCTCATGCTGATGGGTTTCTTCGGCCTCACCGGCGCGGTCGCCCCGCTCATTGCGGCCGAGATCGGTCGCCGCCGCCACGCTGTCCGCGAGGTGCGCCGCTCCGTCCGTATGGCACTTTGGCTTTGCGGTTTGCTGGGCGTCATCGGCATTGCCGTGTGCCTCACGGGCGAGACGATCATTCTGGCCACAGGACAGCAGCCTGTCCTTGCGCGCCGCGCCGCAGAGTTTCTGGAGGTCTGCGCCCTCAGCGTGATCCCCATGCTCGTCATCAACGTGCTGCGCACCTTCGTCTCTGCGATGGGGCGCCCGTTCTTCGCCACGCTTATCACCGGCGCATCGATTGCGGTGAACGCCTTCGGCAACTGGGTGCTGGTATTCGGCAACCTCGGAGTGCCACCGCTTGGTCTGCTCGGCTCACCTCTGGCGAGCTTTCTCACCGCGTGCGTGACCGTTCTGGCCTACTGCATAGCGATCCGTTCCGACCGCCACTTGCGACGCATGCACATTTTCGGCCGCTGGTGGCGTCCAGAATGGTCGCGACTGCAGCAGATCGTGGCACTGGGCGTGCCGATCGCCGCGACACTGCTCGCAGAGGGCGGCCTATTCAGCAGTGCCGCATTTCTGATGGGGCTAATCGGAGAGGCGCAGCTTGCCGCCCACACTGTCGCTCTGCAGATCGCATCGATCTTCTTCCAGATACCCTTCGGCATCGGTCAAGCAGCCACAATCCGGGTCGGCTATCACTTTGGCGCCAAGAACCGCGAGGCAATTGGGCGAGCGGGTTGGGCAGCGCTGGTCATCGGACTGGCGTTCGTCGGCTTCTCCGCCGGTGCCATGCTCGTCTTTCCTGCGCTGATCGTCTCCGCCTATGTCGACATCGAGGCTCCGGCAAACGCAGCACTCCTCGCATTTGCCGTGCAGTACCTGCTGGTCGCCGCAGCGTTTCAGCTCGTGGACGGCGCTCAGGCGGTGGCAGCCGGAGTCCTGCGCGGAATGCAGGACACGCGCATACCCATGGTCATCGCCATCATCAGTTACTGGGCCGTCGGGTTCGTAGTCGCCTACGCCTTGGGTCTCCACACGCCGTTGAGTGGCATCGGCGTGTGGATAGGGCTCGCAGTGGGACTGACTGTAGCGGCTGCCTTGCTGCTACTACGATGGATCCGGCGTGACCGGCTGGGCCTTCTTCCGACCCCCGCACTCGCCTGAGCGGACCCCAGGACCCGACTGGCAAAAATTCTCGCGCCGTCCTTGACGCCCCCTCGCCATCAAACCATATGCGCGGCGTTGGCACTCTCTACGTGAGAGTGCCAAGATGCTTTTTTGATTGGATGAGGGAGAATCCCATGAGTTTCCGTCCGCTGCACGACCGTGTTCTCGTGCGCCGCGTCGAGGCCGAGGAGAAGACGGCCGGTGGCATCATCATCCCTGACAGCGCCAAGGAAAAGCCCGCCGAGGGTGAGATCGTCGCCGTCGGCGAGGGTACCCGCGATGACGATGGCGACCGTATCGCCCTCGACGTGAAGGTGGGTGACCGCGTTCTCTTCGGCAAGTGGTCGGGCACCGAAGTCAAGGTGAACGGCGAAGACCTGCTGATCATGAAGGAATCGGACATTCTCGGCCTCATCGGCTGAGCATCCGCCTATCCTAACCCAGTTTTCGAGAAGGAATTAGACAATGGCAGCTAAGGACGTACGCTTTTCGCGCGACGCTCGTGAGCGCATTCTCGCCGGTGTGGACACACTGGCCAACGCAGTAAAGGTCACGCTGGGCCCCAAGGGCCGCAACGTCGTGATCGACAAGAGCTTCGGCGCCCCCCGCATCACCAAGGACGGCGTTACCGTCGCCAAGGAAATCGAACTCAAGGACAAGTTCGAGAACATGGGCGCGCAGATGCTGCGCGAAGTGGCTTCGAAAGCCAACGACAAGGCCGGTGACGGCACCACCACCGCCACCGTTCTGGCGCAGGCGATCGTTCGTGAAGGCATGACCTCGGTCGCAGCCGGCATGAACCCGATGGATCTCAAGCGCGGCATCGACCTCGCTGTGACCAAGGTGGTCGAGAACCTCAAGGCACGTTCGAAGGACGTCTCGGGCTCCTCGGAAATCGCTCAGGTCGGCATCATCTCGGCCAATGGCGACACCGAAGTCGGCGAGAAGATCGCCGAGGCCATGGAGAAGGTCGGCAAGGAAGGCGTGATCACCGTCGAAGAGGCCAAGGGTCTCGAGTTTGAACTCGACGTCGTCGAGGGCATGCAGTTCGACCGCGGCTACCTCTCGCCCTACTTCGTGACGAACCCCGACAAGATGACTGTCGAGCTCGACAACCCCTACATCCTCATCCACGAGAAGAAGCTGTCGTCGCTGCAGTCGCTGCTTCCGATCCTGGAAGCCGTGGTGCAGTCAGGTCGTCCGCTCCTCATCATCGCCGAGGACATCGAGGGTGAGGCTCTGGCCACGCTCGTCGTCAACAAGCTGCGTGGCGGCCTGAAGATCGCAGCCGTCAAAGCTCCGGGCTTCGGCGATCGTCGCAAGGCCATGCTGGGCGACATCGCCACGCTGACCGCTGGCGAGATGATCTCCGAAGACCTCGGCATCAAGCTCGAGAACGTCACGCTCGGCATGCTCGGTCAGGCCAAGAAGGTCACGATCGACAAGGACAACACCACGATCGTCGACGGCTCGGGTTCGGCCGACGACATCAAGGGCCGCGTCGAGCAGATCCGTTCGCAGATCGAAACCACCACCAGCGACTACGATCGTGAGAAGCTCCAGGAGCGTCTCGCCAAGCTCGCCGGCGGCGTGGCCGTGATCAAGGTCGGCGGCGCTTCCGAAGTCGAGGTGAAGGAGCGCAAGGACCGCGTCGACGACGCTCTCCACGCGACCCGCGCCGCAGTCGAAGAAGGCATCGTCCCCGGTGGCGGTACCGCTCTGCTCTACGCGACCAAGGCTCTCGAAGGCCTCAAGGGCGCCAACGACGACCAGACCAAGGGCATCGACATCATTCGCAAGGCGATCACCGCCCCGCTCAAGCAGATCGCGACCAACGCCGGCCATGACGGCGCCGTGGTTTCGGGCAACCTGCTGCGCGAGAATGACGAGAACCAGGGCTTCAACGCCGCAACCGACACGTATGAGAACCTGGTCCAGGCCGGCGTGATCGACCCGACCAAGGTCGTTCGTACCGCGCTGCAGGACGCAGCCTCGGTCGCTGGTCTGCTGATCACCACCGAAGCGGCGATCAGCGAAAAGCCGGAAGATAAGCCCGCAATGCCGGCAATGCCGGGCGGCGGCATGGGCGGCATGGGCGACATGGGCTTCTAAGGCCCACGCTCATTCGAGCATCCGGAGGGCCGGGGGAGCGATCCCCCGGCCCTTTCGTTTGTGCACACGCGAGTCTGCGCACGCGAATCTGTGGCTATCCGTCGCGATCTTTGGTGTGGCAGCACTGCAACAAAGCGGTTGCAAAGCGACGGAATCGTACGCGTTCCAGCAATGGCCGTAAAAGCGCTGCAACTCGTCGCACGCTCATGGCGTTTGGACTGAAGACAGTTAACCCTTTGCCAACGTGGACTGATCTAGGTTGAACCCTGCGTTTCCGGGGCAGGCAGGACTGATATGAAACGAATCTTCCAAGCGATGGCCGCAGCCGCCGCTTTGCTGGCGCCACTGAGCGTGGCTCACGCCGGCAGCGTCGAGCGGGTTGCTATCGACGACGTGCAGAGCGCATTCGACAACGTTCTGGGCACCGAGATGCGGGCCCCACGGCGCTACGCGCCGGGCTTTGAGCAGCAACTCGCCAGCTTGGCTGAGGCGTCGCAGGGCAGAATCGGCGTCGCTGCGCTCGATCTGGGCTCTGGCCGTACGATAGACGTGCTCGGGAGCCAGCGCTTTCCGATGGCCAGCACGAGCAAGATCGCGATTGCCGCCACTTTTCTCGAGGGAGTCGACAAGGGGCGCTGGAGCCTCACGAGCGAGTATCCGCTGCTGATCCCCGTCAAATCGGCTCCGTTTTCGAGTTCTGTCGCTCCGGTACGCCCTGGCACGTACATGACGGCACGGGACCTGATCGAGGTGATGATCACCCGGTCCAACAATTACGCCACGGATGCCTTGCTGAAGGTCGTCGGCGGCCCTCAGGCGGTTAACGATTGGGTGCGGCGCGCCGGAATCAATGACTGGCACATCGATCGGGACATCGCCACGCTCGTGCGAGACGATGGAGCGGTGGATCCTGCCGAAGTGATCGACAAGCGCGACAGCGCCACGCCGCTGGCCATGGTTCAGCTGCTGGCAGAGATTTATAACGGAAATCGACTGAGCGCGTCGAGCCGGTCACTCCTCCTGGGCGCCATGGGTCGTTGCATTACCGGAAAGCGCCGCATTCCCGCTCTCCTTCCGTCGGAGGCTACGGTGCTGCACAAGACGGGTTCCCTGAACAACACGTCCAGCGACGTCGGCATCATCCAGACCCCAGACGGACGCGCCTATGCGGTCGCAATTTACGTCACCGGCCAAGGCACGCGCCTGAACCGCGAAGGCCGCATCGCAAACATCGCTCGCGCTGTGTACGAGGGCTACTCTCAGGAACCCGCAACGTACCGACGTACCGCGTCTCGCTAGTAGACAAGGCGTGATTCCGATTGCGTCCTGGCAGCAGGCTTGCTAGGCGCCGGTTCCCCGCAAGGGGCACGCCCCGGATGGCCCGATGGCGGAGTGGTTACGCAGAGGACTGCAAATCCTTGCACGCCGGTTCGATTCCGGCTCGGGCCTCCATTTTTGCTTCTCAGAGGGTCTGAGGGCGTCGCATAAGTGGCTGTTTTCCGCCACTTTCGCATGGTAATATGGCCCAGTCAGGTTCGGGCCATTTCACCAAATCTCACCCCTATGATGGATGATTTGATGGTAGCCCCGCCGAAGCGCTGGGACTCATACCATCATGATGAACGGAAAACGGCAGAAGTCCGGGCTAAATGCGGCCCAAGGGTCGCGTGCGAAGCCCAAAGATAAGCCCTACAAGCTCAGCGACCGCGATGGCCTCTATCTGCTTATCGAACCGAGCGGCTCGCGCGTCTGGCGCATGAACTACCGCTTTTTCGGCAAACAGAAAACCATCACGTTTGGGCGTTGGCCCGAGCTTCTGCTCGGAGAGGCGCGAGAACGTTTGCTCGATGCCAGGCGGTTGCTCGCCAAGGACGTTGATCCGGTCGAACATGCCAAGCTGGAGAAGATCGCCAAAACTCTGGCAGCAGCGCATACCTTCGAAGCGGTGGCGAATGAGTGGCTAGAAAAAATTGCGGCTGAAGATGCTGCAGCCATGACGGTCAAGAAAGCACGATGGCTCCTCTCCAAGCTCTATCCTACGATCGGAAAACGCCCCATCCGCGAGATCTCTGCACACGAGCTGCTGTTGGCGTTGCGGAAGATCGAAGCGACGAAGCGCTACGACACCGCTAATCGGGCGCGAACCGCATCCAGTCAGGTTTTCAGGTACGCAATCGCCACAGCCCGCGCCGAGCGGGATGTCGCCTCGGATCTGCGTGGCGCACTGATAACCCCCAAGACTACCCATCGGGCCGCGATCACTACCCCGGTCGAAGCTGGCGCTTTGCTGCGAACGATCGACGAGTACGATGGCCATGGTCTCACCCGGCGCTGCGATTTCTAGCACATGTCTTCGTCCGCCCCGGCGAGTTGCGCTGGGCCGAATGGAGCGAGTTTGATCTTCAGAAGAGGGTCTGGACCATTCCGGGTCACAAGATGAAGATGCGGCGCCCTCATGCTGTCCCGCTATCTAGACAGGTGCTGACAATCTTGGCGGAAATCGAGCACGACGCGGATTACAGCCCGTTTCTCTTTCCCTCGCTCCGCTCGGTCGAGCGCCCGATGTCGGACAACACGATCAACGCGGCGTTGCGCAGACTGGGATACGGCAAGGACGAAATGACCGGTCACGGATTTCGTGCGCTGGCTGCGACATTGCTCAACGAAATGGGCTGCTGGAACCCCGATGCGATTGAGCGTCAACTCGCCCATGCCGACGGCAATTCCATCCGTCGGGCATATGCGCGTGGTCAGTACTGGGAGGAACGCGTCCGCATGATGCAGCACTGGTCCGATCACCTTGATCAGTTACGCGATGGCGCGACGATCCTAAGGCCTAAGTTTGGCCATAGCGGCTCATGAGCTAGCAGACGCCGCTGCACCATCTAAGCACAACCAGCCGGAACGGGGTCCAGAGTAGAGTGCCGGTTTGAAGTTGGTGATGATTGGAAGCCCTCTTTCCAGCGCCGCTCACCGAGTCAAGAGCTGCCGGCAAACCCGCCGTTCACCGAGCAAGCTGGGTTGTCAGAAGCAGCCTTCAATCACCTCCGCTTCGGTCAGCAAGAGCGACCTAGTCTGGGACACCGCGTAATTGATTTAGTCATCCTCGTGCATGGTACGAAGTCGCCTTGGCGCTTCAATGCAGGAGGATGACCGATGTCGATCTACGCAGGATTAGACGTGAGTGACAAGACGACGCATATCTGCGTGGTCGATGTCGACGGTAAGGTTTTGCGGCGCAATGTTGTCGCGAGCGATCCCGATGTTCTGGCCAAATGGCTCAATAGACATTGTACCGGGCTGTCGCGCGTGGTGCTAGAGACGGGAACGCTATCGACATTCCTGTACCATGGTTTGGCCGAGCGTGGTGTCGCGATAGAATGCATTTGCGCGCGGCACGCGAAGGGCGTCCTTTCTGCCCGCGCAAACAAAAGCGACGTCCACGACGCGGAAGGGCTTGCCCAGCTGGCGCGCACCGGCTGGTACAAACGCGTCCACATGAAAGCGTCGACCACGCATATCGATAGGGCAGCCCTACGTATCCGCGCCCAACTCATCACTGCGCGGACATCCATGGCCAATCAGCTGCGTGGGCTCCTGAAGCTGTTCGGCCTGCGCATGGGCACCGCCCAGAACGCCGGGCCGGCGTGCCGAACGCCTCACTGCGTTCTACGCCCAGCGACCGGATTTGAAGGCTCTGTTTGCTCCGCTCATTGCATCCATGGAGGCTGTCGAGGAGCAACTGCGCGCCTCCAATCGCCTGCTCAACGACCGGGCAAAGGCGGACGAGGTCTGCGCCCGGCTGATGAGCGTTCCTGGTGTCGGACCGATCACCGCGCTCACCTTCACTGCTACCATCGAAGACCCCCACCGCTTCGCAAGAAGCGAGGATGTCGGCGCCTATGCGGGGCTTGTGCCCCGACGCAGTCAATCGGGAGAACGCGATGTCAGCGGCCACATCTCAAAGGCTGGCGATTCCATGCTGCGCAAGGCGCTCTACGAAGCGGCTAATGTCGCGCTGTCCCAGGTGAAGTGGCCATTTGCCCTTCAAGCGTGGGGCAGGAAAATCGCCGAAGCCAAAGGCCCCAGGCGCGCCAGAACGGCCGTTGCACGAAAGCTCGCCGCATTACTCCATTCGCTTTGGTTGAACGAGACGGAGTTTCGCTGGGCCTAAACCCAGCGTTCCTCATCCCGATCAGCCATACCTCGGACGATCTCGTCAGGTTTGTAGAGGGTCAAACCTCGTTTGGGACTCAGAGACGTCCACCTATTCCGCTCGGCCGCGATCATGAAGGCTCGGACGAAATGCTACCCAGCAGTCCGATGACCTCGAAGACAACCATTGGCGAACGGGAAAAAGGAACAGCAATGCAGGAATCAATTAGACAACTTACCCGCCATTCCTTGACTGCGGGCGACCGCCCGCTCTTGCCAGTAGCGGGCGTAGACTGTTCGGCGACAAGGAGCCGTGTAGGAGTAAGCCTCTTAATCGCTGACGGGCGAGTTGCAGCAGGCTCCAGGCGCGAGCCCGCCGTTCTTGAGGGCACCGCCTTCGCCCGCTCCATCCCCGCCTTTCGCCAGCCGCAGCTCACGTCTTGTTGAACTTGGAGTTCAACTCATGGTGACCGGCGGCCTCCGGGCTGCCCCAAACGTTAGGCGCCGCATTGCGGAAGCAGCAGACGGCCCATCATTTAGCGAGGCGCAGCCGGCGCAGACCCGGTCGCCGGGTTGAAGGCGGGATTGTCGAAGTCGAGCGGTTCAGGCTTCACCTCGATGGGCGGGTGAGCGCTTTCTGCCCAGGCTCGGTACAGCATGTCCCTTAACATTGCGGCCCCGGCTGCGGTGCGCTCATAGACCATCTCCCGCACCTCTCCGTCAGCGATATCAGCAAAGCCATTGCGCCGTTCCAGCTGGTAGAGCCGCCTCACCTTATCGCCGGAGTTATCCAGGTACGCGAGTACGAGATCGAACATGTCACCCTTCTGCCGGGCAGGAGCGCCAATCCGCGGCAGGATGTCGGCGGGGGTCAGACCGATGTTATCGACAAACAGGCTTTCGAACCGCCCGTGTACGGTCCGGTCGGTCGTGAAGCCCTCGGGATTGTCCCCGCGCCAACCATCTGAGTGAATGGAGTTGTGCATTGGGTTCGCACCATCACCGATATAGTGACCGAGACGTGCCACATCGAACGCGCAATTCTGCTCCGCGAACTTTGGGTCGCGGCCTTGGGAGGCAAGTTGCCGCACTTGCCGCATGCAAACGACGATCCGGTCATACGCTTCCATAGCGGCATAGGGCAGCGTACCTGTCCACCGTACGTTGGTACGAGCGGCCGCCTGGGGGTCAGTCTCCTTGATCTCCCGGTACCGATCGTACAGCGCCAGCACGAACTCGTAGCGGCTGCGTGGGATCGACTTCAGAAACGTGAACTGTTCGCGGAACCAGCCGTGATTGGGGTCCTCGATGATCTTGGAAAACCCTTCGGCATTGCCGCGCCAGCTATCCTGTTGAGATGCCGATGCGGCGATATAGTCGACATGTTTCTTCAGGAATACCGGCCCGTCTTCGGGTATTGCCTCGATCGCCGCCGTGTCGATCACTGCATGACCTCTCTCGCCCCAGGCGAGGGCAGCATGGGGGGCGAGGAGAGCGAGTCCGGCGACGACGGCGAGAAGGCGGCGCATGTGAAAATCCTATTCTTATGGGTCTAGCGGATCGCGAGGGTCGATGCGGGCAGAGCTGGCGGCGGGGCGCCATTCAAGGGCGGTTAGGCTGACTCTGCCGCCGGCGACGCCGGGCTGGTAGCCAAGTTCGCGTTCGTTGCGGGCGACGAATGCGGGGCTGGCGATGTTTTTGCTTTGTATCGGATTGCAGACGACGAGGGTGTTTTGCGTGAGCGGTGCCCTCATCGCCATAAGCAACCGGGCCGCATTGCGCATGTTGGTGGTGGTGTGCCGGGCATGCGGATCGATGACGATGCGGTCGGCCGGAATGCCGTAGCGGTCGATCAGCGCAGCGCGCATCTCCACCGCCTCTGCAAAAGGTGTGTTGAAGGGATGAGCGCGACCACCGGACACGATGATAAAAGCCGCCTCACCACGGGCGAACTGCTGTGCCGCAAGACGCAAGTGATACTTGCCTCCAGGACTGAGCGGCATTCCGTCCAGTTCCGGGCCAATGCCGGTGACGATCAGCGCAGTGTATCGAAAGTCGCCCCAGTTGATCCGCCGAGCGCGGGCGAAGGCATCTGCGTTCATGCCGCTGTTCAGCGGCATGAAGCCGATCGCATCGGTGCGGGTGCTGCCGTCGAGCAAGGCCAGTGCAAAGTCGAAGGAAACATCGAACGGCTGAACCGAGCCGAGGCGGGGCGCTTTCGACATCCAAAACGCCGCCTGCAGCCAGCTACGGCGTTCGGCGGGCGTGATGGTGCCTGCGCCGTCGATCGTGGTGTAGGTCGGAACCTGACCGAGACCGTACGTTCCGAGGATCACATTGGCACCCTGGAGCTCGCGCCGGGCTTGCGCCGCTACGCCGTCGTCGAAAACGGGCAAGCCAGCCGGAAAAGCATGGACGAGAGCCGCGATTTCGCTTTCCCGCCAGATCAGCGCCTGCGCAACGCAGCCAGGCTCCTGCTGGCAGCCGGTCAGCCGCTCAGAGCGCGCAGACAGCAGTTCACGCACTGCAGGCCGGGCCAACAGCGCAGTCATCGCAGTCCGATCCCGTCCTAAGGCGGTGAACAGAGGAAACAAACGCTGTGAGAGGGCGCCCAGAGCGGTATCGGCGACTGCCGCTGCCCCGGTCGCTTGCGCCACGCCCGAGGGCGCCGTGACGCACGGCACGGCGCAGGCGGCGGCGAGTGCCGCCGCCTGCATTACAAGCCGGCTCTTGCTCACCAATCGAAGCCCAGTACCACGCGGAAGTTGCGCCCGAAGATGGGGCGGCCGTAGATAGCCTCCGAACTCCCTTGCCCTGCCAGCGAGTCCGTGCGGGTGTTGCCTTCGGTCAGACCCTTTTGGTTGAACAGGTTGTCGCCCACGACCTGCAGCTTCCAAGCTCCCCGGTTCAGCGTGACGCCGGCACCAACCGTGCCGTAAGCCGGCAAAGCAGTGTTGTTGTAAAGATCGACGTAGCGCTTGCCCATGTAGGTATAGCGGCCGTAGATCGACACTTCCGTTTCACCGGTGACGAAGTCGAACGACGGGCGGATGTTGCCATAGACCTTGGGCTGGCGGACGATCTGATTGCCTTCCACCTGCTCCGGATCAGCGCCCGTTGCGCTGGCGAAGTTTTTGTACTTAGGGTCGCTGATCGTCAGCGCGCCGTTCAGCGTGAACCAGGGTGTCAGAGCCAAGGCACCGTCGAGTTCCACGCCCAGGATCTGCGCCTCTCCAATGAAGGGCACGTTGACATCGTTGCGTCCCGTGGTGGGGTCGAAAGCGAGGAACGAGGCGTTCAGTGGATCGAAGTTGGAATAGAAGCCGGTGGCATAAAGATAGGAACGTCCGCTCGCCAGCTTCAGGCCGACTTCGTACTGATCGGCAATGGTGGTGATGTAGACGGGGTTGGGGTTCACATCCATCGCAGACTGCACGTTGGGTGGCGTTTCCAGGTGCGAGGCGCGGGCATAGATGCCGACGCTGTTGCTGAAGTCGTAGTTGGCGCCCACCGTCCAGTTGGTCGCCTCGGTCTCGAGATCCCGATTGACGATTACACCCGTGAAGCCGCGCGTGGCGTCGTCTGCCAAAGTGGTCGCATCGCCCAGATTGACCTGCTCGGTCAGTGCGCCCCACCCTTGATAGTCATAACGCTCATGTCGAATGCCGGCATCGAGACGCAGACCCGGAGCGATCTCCCAGGTATCGTTAGCATAGATCCCGAACATCGATGCATCGGAGTCGCCTTGGTTGAGCGTGGCAGCATAGTTCAGCACGCCATTGTCCGTAACGCGCCCGAGTTCGGCTCCGGTGGGGCCATAAGCCACCAGATCCAGGGTGCGCGGGGTTCCGGCGACCTCGATCAGGTAGTTCTGATAGGCATAAAAACGATCTTGGCCATAGAAGCTGCCGTATAGACCTACGGTGAGGTCGTGGCTGCCGAGACCGGTCTCAATCCGCTTGGCGACGGACAGGTTGCCTTGCGCCGAATAGAAATCGGAGGCCACGTCGCGGTACTGGCCCTGCATGACGAGACCCGAAGCACTGTCGGGATTGTAAGCCGTGTTGGTGCCGGCGAGCGTGTAGCCAAAGGAGCTCACGGGACCAAAGGCCGCTGTCGCGCGGGCACGATACCCGGCGGCAAAGGTGTCCGCATCGGCCGGATTGGTTGTGGAGTAAAACGCGGTGAAGCGGTTTTTACCTTGAGTATACCCCACCTTGGCGGAGACGAGCCAGCCATCGAAATCCGCTTCGTACTGCGCGCCGACGTTGAACATGCGCATGTGCCGTCCGTCAGCGAGGTCGGTCGTGCGGCTTTCCGTCAGCCCCTGGCCGTTGCGATATGGAATCGTGACAGCGCGGAAGGCGGGCGAGTTCATCGTGCCTTCGAAGTAGTCGATGTACGGATCGAGACTGACCGACGGATCGCGCGGGTCGGCGATCGGGATTGGCAGGTAGAAGACGTTCTTATCGTCGACGTAGTTCGCGCTCAGCTTGACGTAGCCGTTGCTCAGATCGTGACGGATGTTGGCGCGGATCTGGCCTCCGCGGTCGTTGGGAAAGCCGTTATCGCGATAGCCGTTGTGATGGCGGATGAAGCCGCCGACGGCATAGTAGGTGTCGGTACCGAGCGGACCGGACTGATACGCGTCGAGGCGGTACAGGCCCGTATCGCCCAGCGTCACCTGCGCTGCGCCCTTTGGGGTGTCCTGGCCCTCGCGCGTGATGGCGTTGATGATCGCACCCGAATAGCTGGAGAAAACCGGTGCCGGCCCACCGCGCACCACTTCGAGGCGCTGCGTCATAAGATCCTGCTTCAGGATCGCATCGCCGCGAAAGAATACGCCGTCGTTCTCGTGGAACAGCGGAAGACCGTCCTGCTGGAAGGAGACGAAGCCGCCATCGTTGGGCAAGCCGCGGATGCGGTAGATGTTCTGCACCTCGCCGCCGGTGATCTCTGTCTGGAACCCCGGCAACTGGCCGATCAGGTCGGCGAAGTTGACGGGTGCGATCTTCTCGATTGCCTCCTGGCTGATCGTGTTGATGGCGTAGGAGGCATCGAAGCGGCGTTGCCCGCGCGCTGTGCCGGTGACGATAATCTCCGATCCCGCAGGGCCGCTCTCGTCTGCGGCTATGTTCTCCGGTGTGGTGCGCGATGCCGGTGCAGCTACACCTTGCGCGAAAGCCGGATTTCCAACTAATGTGCAGAGAGCGGCGGCGGTGCCGCCCACCAAGATAGACTTGCGCATCATTTCCCCTGTTCAGGATCTGGTCTGGATTTGTGCGACCGGTGCGCGGGCCTCTGGCGGAAGAATGTGACAGTTCGTCGTACGCGGCTTTCGGGAGCGATCACAAAACGTAGTCAATCATGGGGAAGATCGTCTTCGACCGGTGTGCCCTGATGCATCGGCATCGCGCTACTTGACGCTCGCGAAGCCCTACAGACGTAAGGGGGCGTATGACATATCGCAGGGCGGATGTTACGTGAAAATGGGCGTTCGGGAGCGGATGCTCGTCGTACGTTCAAGGTGCTGGCGGCTTCGTCATAAAGAGAGAGCGGCTGTCGCACTTGCCAGAGCGGCGACGCTGAACTGCGCCAACGAGGCTAAAGCTGAAGCTTCGAGAGGCTTTTCTACGACCTGGATCGGCTCTCAGGACCGTACGAGCGGAACAAGCCAAATAGCCCGTCTGGGAAACATCCTCGGGGAACTGCGGAAGTTCCACTGCTGGTGCACGTCTTCTATGACCGTGAACCACTAAATACACGCGCCGCTGATACCCGGCAGCTAGAACGCCATCAAATGGCAGGTTCCTCTGTAAGCTGCCGTTCGCCCGGCATTAGAGGAATGGCCGCAGTTGGTCGGCAGCCGCGGGGAGCGAATGCCGCTTCGTGGGACATTGCCGTCATTCCTAGTCCCGGCTCGGAAGGGCGGCTTTCAGCTGAGCACCGGACGTCCCGAAGGTCGCGATGCGGTGGTATGGAACGGGAAAGATGGGCCGATTGCGGACAGGCGGCTTTTGGCCGACTGAGCTGCCAATGCGGACATTGAAGCCACCGCGGCCACGCTTGCGGACTTGCGATGTCGAAGCCGGCGAGTGGAAGGGATCACTCAGCGAATGCGCCTGCTTTGATCGTAGCCCCCCTCACGCCCGGCACCAGATGCGAAAAGCGCTCATTATATCCATTCGCGTAAGGAGCTTTAGCTATTTCGTCCCTTCTATCCAAAAGAGGTGAGCTTCGCGAGGCTATGTGGCCGGTGATCGCCACCCTCGCTAGGGTCACTCGCCACTTCAACATAATGCGCAATTGTGCCACCATTCTTGCAGGGGCGGAATAATTGGGGGAATCTGATAGGTGGCCTGGCGACGATTGCCAGTACGGCGTTCGACATTCGAAACGCGGGGACGCTTGCGTATACCGGGATTGGCAGGAAGCCCGTTTGAGATTGCAACGGGCGGTTCCTATACGCGACCGCCAAGCGATCTGCTGGTCCAGATCAAGGCAGGCCTGCCGGTGGCGATCTTCGCCCTCGAGTATGCATCCGGCCGAATCGCCAAATTATGGCCCCGCTACAGCAAGGCGATCGAACATGATGGGCGGAGCTTTCGCGTAATGGCAGCATTGAGCGCCGCCGAGGTCAGCGCTGCCTGCGCACTACTGGCTCGAACCCATCCGCAAGGTGCTTCGCGGCATGGCATGCTGATATCGCTGTATGAGGAATTTACAGATGATTCGCGCGCCTTGGTCGGCGTCACGCAGCTTGGTGAGTATTTCCACACGCATTTCCCCGGCCGGGCCCAGTTCGGGCGGCCGATTCTCGGCAAGGGCTATGCGGCGATCACACGCGGCGATGTCGTGAAGTCGATTCCAATTACGGCAGCCAAGCGATTCGCGCTTCGCAAGAAGGACCGCGGCAACGGCCTGGGAGAAATCCTTGCCCGCGAAGCGCTGCTTGTTGCCGGCAATTATCGCTGGCCACCGGCCGGCGTCGTTGAGGTAAGCCGGCATATGGCTGCGAGGAAATTCTTCGACACCTGTTGTGGAACTTCACGTGACTTTTTATCTCGTTCAGGATATGTTCCAGTTCCGCTCGCAAAATGGCTTCGTCATGGCATCCTCAATCACCGCATTGCAGTTGAGCTTACCGCTCGACCCGTGCCAGGATATTATTATGCCGACGTCCGCAGCGCCAAAAGGCCCGCATCGATCAAACGAGCCCTCGAAGCCCTCGAAGCCCTCGAGTGACCGGCTGTTCGTGCCGCTGTCGAGCGATCCGTTCGCTTGGTTCAGCTCAGGAAAAAAAACCTGGGAACTGCGCAAGCGCGGACGTCAATATACCTGCAGTCATGTGCGGCGCGGTCGGGATGTCGAGTTGCGGCGAGGCTATACCGATGCCGAATCGGCGCTATGGGGCGAGATCATCGAGGTTCTCGAGGCCGACAGCATCGAAGCTTTCTTCAAATGCGTGCACTGGCACGCGGTTTTGCCCGAAAGCGGCTCGCTCGACGAGGCGATCGCGGATGCACGCCGCATCCTGAATATCGAAAAAGGGCAGGATGCCCCGGTGCTGGGTTTCAAGGTCGAGCTTGCCCGTCCGTGAAGCGGATCGGCCTGAAGCCAGCCTATTTTCCAATGGTCGCCAATGGCCAGAAGCGATCAACGATTCGTGCCGGCGCGAAGACTGATTTGGTCGGCCCGGCGATGCTCGTCGCGGGTTCGCAGTCGATCGCTATCGCGGTTTCCGAGGTGGTGGTGAAGCCCTATGCAGCGCTGACTGAGGACGATGCGCGTCTCGACGGGTTCGCCAACCTTGCCGAACTGATCGCGGCGCTCGAAAGTTTCTACCCTGATCTTGGACCGGCCGATCCGGTCAGCATCCTACATTTCGAGCCGACGGAGATAACGCGATGAGCAAGGTCGTCGTTCATGCTGCCTATGTGCTCAATGACAAGGCGAAGGGCGGGTTCGACGAGAAGTTCGGTGATTTTCTCGAGCAGGTCGGTCGTGACCTGCTGGTTGGCACCTTCGCCGATTTCCACAAGAGTATTTTTCCGAACGCCGCTAATGCTGATGCATTTCAGAAGCGGGCCGCCGAGGCTGCGGCGTGCCACGACGATCGCAATGATGCTGATGTGGCAAGGAATATTTTCGGGTTCCGTGTTGAGTTCGACACGAGTTTGTTCGCCGACCCTGACTATGCCCTTCAGCGGCTGATCCACACTCTTGCGAGCGACGTATTCCTGCGACGGATCAGCGATCATGCCGGTTTTGTAGCCGTAAAGACCATCGACTTCGGCGCGCTCAAGGGCACAATCGAAGCCGCCTATCGCACGCAGAGCAACGATCGCGCAAAGATCCGGCAAGCTTTTGCGCTCGGCGATCATAAGCCGTTACTAGCCTTCAGCCTCAAGCCGCGCAGTTGTCTGTCGGATGACGATTATTATGCGATCACGCGGCAGGCGTTCGACAGCGGCTGTGACATCGTCGAGCTCGATACACGCGACCTGTTGCTGCACGGTGCCGACCGACTGGCGCTTTTCGAAACGTTGACGTCACTGGCGCTCGATATGTCGAAGGGACGGATCTGCCGTTTTTCTGCCAATCTGTCGGGTCCACCGCGAGTGATCGGGCCGATCTACGAGCGTCTAGCCCAATTGCATGAGGCTCAGGCCCCGGAAGGTCCCTGGGTCATCAAGGTCGATGGCAATCTCGATGGGCTGTCTCTGGTCCAAGCCATTCGGGCTGGCCAATTCACGGCTTATGCGCAGCCGATCATTACTTGCTACCCGGTACTCAAATATGCGCTCGAACGCGCGCTTGGCCCGGATGGGTTCGTTCGCATGCTCGCAATGAGCGGTGTCGATGTCATTTATCCAGGCCAGTCTCCCAGCTTCGGCAATGCAAATGGGCGGATCGATACTCAGCGCGTGGCTGCGGCCAAGCAGCATTATCAAACGATGGATATGGGCGGATATCCGCTGCTCAGCGTTGCCGGCGGCGTCGCAATCAATTCGGTTCATGCTTGCTTATCGGTGCTGGGGCCCGATATCGCCTTTTTCGTCGGTGGCGGAATCGCGACTAGCAAGCAGGGCATCAAATCCGGTGCCAGCAACTTTGCCCGGGCGATCGAATATGCCTGCCTCGATCTGTTCGAGGGCCAGAAGGTCAACGGTCTTGAGGCCAAGTTCGTCGACTTGTCGAAAGTCTATTTCGACAATCGCAAGGTTCCCGAGGAATATGAATTCATACGTCCGACGACGCTCAAGGCTGTCGCCGGTCGCTACAAATCGACCAGTCTGGAAAGCTGAAGCGTGATGGAGATACTGACTATCACCGCGATCCAGCTCAAGGGAAGTTTGGTGTTTCTGCTCGGCCTTGGCGGCTTGTATACGACGGTTCGGGCGCTGATCACCGGCATAGTGACCCTTCCCGAGATCGACACAACGCGCGCCTCGATCGAGCTCGAAGCAAATCGGCTGGTTTCACAATTACGGGGGCTGGCGCTGGCAAGTGTCCTGCTGTTCATCGCGGCTGTCTGGCTGTATTTTGCTGGCCCTATCGCGGGCATCGATGCGGATATGCTCAAGGCGAGAAAAGCGGTCCTCACCTCGGCACAGGTTTATAGCCTCATAGCGCTGGTGATGATTGCGATCATCCTCGCTTTCATCGAATTGCGGGCCACGGTCCTGCGGACCCGCCTTGGGAAATTGTCGACTGCGAAATAGCGGGCAATATGTTGAACAGACGACATGATCGATCGCTCGGCGCGTTGGTTCGCTAGGCATCGCGCGTCACCGAGTAACATGAACGAGCGGCTGCTCTCGGGCCCGATTAAGCACCTTTTTAGCGACCGGAATGGGCGCGTAGCCGACCGGCAGCCCATCCAATTGTCGAAGGACCGGTTTCAGCGTCATCGGACATTCCAGCGGCCTCATCGGAACGGCGATAGCTGGTCGCGTGCTGCCGGAAGTGGAACGGGGTTTCGTGGGACTTTGCTGCCATTGCCATGCAACACATGGAATGACGGTTTTCAGTCGAACACCGGACGTTCTGGACGGCTACAGACGGTCCCAAGGAACGGGGTAGGCGGCGACTGCCGAGTTTGGTGAAACCAACGAGCCAGAGCCAATATCACCGGCACGACCAGCACTCGACGCGTCGATCGTAAGTATAGGCAGCGCATCCCTCGGGGCAGGATAATGCTGAACGGCCTTGTCGACGTGATGCCTTACTTTCCAAGGAAACGTATGGATAGCCTGCACTTGTCCCTGATCGAAGAGAAGCAGCTCGCCGCCCTCCATGGACAAAATCGAAGTCCGGCCTTCACCAAGGTCAGATCGCCAGATCGAACCCGTGATGTCGCTGTGATCGCCATCGGAATGCGCATAGGTCCTGTCGCGGGCGTCGATCAGCATCTTGTGCAGGATCTTTTCCTCGGCAGACATTGCGAACTCTCTTCCCAGCTGCTTCCAACTGAAAGACGCCGCCACGCCTCGCGTCGTCGAAAATGGCCGCCCCTAGGAAACGACCATCGACGTTTCGTAGCACTTGAACCGGCGCCGATCCTCCTGCGTGCATCGCCCGATTTCCCAATTGACGTCTTCCATCAAGAATGTCGCCGCACTCGAAGCGTGACGAAAATCGACGGCACTCATCATCAGCCGATGTAGCTGACCCTTCAGGTATTGCTCAGGCATCAGCTTGGGTTTGTTCATCACAAGGACTGTTCACGCCGTCGCGCCTCAAGGCGAGCGAGGCCTTCATCTCGCCGTAAAATGAGCCCGGCAGCTCGATCCTGCCCGGCAAGGTCAACTGCACCCAGTGCGAGATGCTGACCATGGTGGCAGCCTAGGTGATCGGCAACCATCAGGCCGTGACGCTGGGCGGCCCGCAGGGGCACCTGGAGCTCAACGCGACGCCAATGCCACCGGCACCACTTTGCGCGAGGCGGCGCTGGCGCTAGACCTTGTCGATGTCGAAACGGTCGACCGGTTGGTACGGCCGGAAGCGATGAGCTGAACTGGCGCGTCGGCACTGTCGATCTGGCAGCGGCACCAAGGCGCCCGGCCTTGCAAGAGGGGCTGTCCCTCGAGCCGTCCTCGCCCTCCCGGAAGCCGGCGGCCGCGCATGCTGTGGTCCGCCGAGCAGCGCAGATGGGCGGCGATCGGGATTACGTCCCTGGCCCCAGCTCGGCCCAGGCTGCTGCGAAGGCGCTAGCCCTGGTGAAGATCTCCTCCGCCGTCGTACCGGGCCTGTAAAGTGCCGAGCCGAGGCCGTAACCGTTGGCCCCCGCCGCGTGCCACGGCTGCATGGTGTCGGGCGTGATGCCACCGACGACCAGCAGCGGCACGCCCTTGGGCAGCACCGCGCGCTGAGCCTTGACCCCTGCGGGCGACGCGGCTTCGGCTGGAAACAGCTTGAGTCCGCTTGCGCCTGCGGCCAGCGCGGCGAAGGCCTCGCTTGGCGTGAAGTAGCCGGGCAGGGAAACCAGGCCGCGCGCAACGCTCTCGGCGATGACTGTCAGGTCGGTGTTGGGGGAGACGATCAGGCGACCGCCCGCGTCCTGCACCTGCGTGACCTGCGCCACGTCAAGCACGGTGCCGGCGCCGACGAGGGCTTTGTCACCGAGGCAGCGGGCCAAGCGATCAATGCTGGCAAGCGGCTCGGGCGAATTCAGCGGCACTTCGATCATCGTGAAGCCCGCCTCGACCAAAGCGGCGCCTGCGGCCTCCACTTCGTCTGGCCGGATACCCCGCAGGATGGCGACCAGTGGCATGGCAGCTACGGCGGAGGCAAAGTCGATCATGACATGAAGTTCCTGATTTGCGTGATCCCGGCCACAAACGAGGCCTGGCTATCGACCATGACGGCTTTCCCGCCAACGATGGTGACCGCGGCCCTGTAGAGCCGGGCAAGCAAGCCGTCCGCAAGCAGGTAGACGGTCTGGCCAGGCTCGCGAAGACGGGCGCGGCAGTCGTAGCCGACCAACAGCCCGCTGACATACGCCGCAGCCTCGCCCGGTGCGCGCTTTCCAAGGACGGAGGCGGCACGCACGCCGAACAAGGTTGCAAGAAGGTCTGCCTCTGCGCTGGCATCGACGCCCGCGCGGAACGAAGCATCAGCGTCGACTGCACCGGCCATCTCGCTACCAATCAGAGCATGGTCCTTGAGTAGCCCAAACAACTCACCCGTCATGGCGGTCGTGAAGTCGACGATGGCGCCCTGCTGCAAGGTGGCCCACTTGTTGTGTGTTCCGGGTTGGCACAGCAACGCATCACCCGGCGCAAGCCCGGCAGCCACCGCGCCAAGCAACTGCACCTCCTCGCCCCGCATCACATCCGCGCGCTCAGGCGCATCAATATGGACGCCGGGGGTGATCCAAACGGCTTCCTCGGGCTGGACCACGGCAGCCGCGATGGTCTCGACAGTGGCAGGGCATGCGACGTAGCCGGCGTCGTGCCAGCCTCGGTTCGATCCCACCATTCCCGCCATGATCACAGGGAGCGGGCCGAACCGGGTCCGCAACGCAGCGACTTCGGTCGGAAAGCCAGCTGCACGCACCGACAGGACCCCCAGCCCGTCGCGCTCGGTGGCAATCACCGAGCCCTGCTCGACATGATAGGCGCGGCGGTTGGTCGTTCCCCAGTCAACCGCAATGAACGCACCGCTCACCAGACCATCCCCTGAAACAACCTCACTGCGAAAACCTCATCGAAGTCGCCTAAAGAGAGCGGGCGTACCTGGCTGGCGCAGGCCGCGTTGCAGGGCCGATTGAAGAAAGCGCTTCAATCCACGCTTGCCACCATGGACCATGGCGCCCCAAGGTGATGGTCGATTCTAGGCGACCACCACGAGAGGCGTCAATTGGTGGGCGAGGGAGCATCCTACCCTGCCGGGCCCACGCGAACTTTTCGTCACAGCGAGCAAGGTTGGCTGTCAAAGGACAGGAGATGTCCTTCGACATTAGGCTGTTTCTCTGGCGCCAGAACATCACGTGATTTGTCAAAAGCAAGTGACAAGGGTTTTGTCCGAGAGGTCTCGCTTTGGACAAAGCTATGTCCGACCCTTCGACCTCAATGGGTTGTCAGGGAAGTGGCATGGCAACACGAGAGTTGCAGAGCCACCTCGGTTTCTCGCGTGAGAGCCAGCATTTCCGGTCGAAGAACACACATCTGTTTGTGGTGCATACGCCGGGATGACGTGGTTTGGGACGGGGCTGCCGTTGCCACCGGTCCCGTCATCCGACCGCTCCCGGAGAGAGCCGACGTTCCTACGCGCCTGCTCGACCGGCCGGTGCATAAGCTTGCGCCGGCGCAGCAACCAGCGCGCCACAGAGCTCGCGCGACCCGCCTAACGGCTGCGATTGACGTGGGCGCACCGTTTTCCTAAGCGCGCGCCCACATCATCAACCCACGGGGTGTCCTGGCGCTGTCAGGGCTGAGAGGCGGATCGCGGCGCATTCCAGCGTCTAGTCCGCAACCCGCGAACCTGATCCGGTTCATGCCGGCGGAGGAATAGGGACTATGCGCTGCGAAGCCGCTCGTTCGCCTGCGATTATCACGACACTCGGCGCTGGCCTTTTCATGGCCATGCTCACCCCGGCATATGCTGAGGAAGCGACCTCCGAGGACGCCATCATCGTCACCGCGCGCGGTCGGCCCGAGGCGCAGATCGCGGTGCCTGATACCGTGACCGTGTTTACGCAGGACGACATCGTCCGCCGCAAGCTGACCACCATCGACGACTTCATCGCCGAGACGCCCGGCGTGTTCATGATCAACGATCAGGACCCCGGCACCAACATGATAACGGTGCGTGGTGTTTCGACCAACCGCAACCAGTCGCCGTCGATCGCCTATGTGGTGGACGGGCTGGCGCTTCCCGACTCCGAGCTCTTCACGCTGCGCACTTACGACGTCGCCCGCGTGGAAATTCTGAAAGGCCCCCAGGGCGCGCTCTTCGGGCGTTCGGCATCGGGAGGCGCGGTGAATATCGCCACGAACGATCCCACCGAGGTGGCGGGCGGCGTGGCTTCGCTTGGCGTGGGCAACGGGTTCACCTGGACAGCGGACGGAGTGGTCAACGCGCCCGTATCGGACCGGGTGCAACTGCGCCTCGCTGGCTCCTTCCGCAACAGCGACGGGTTCATCCGGAACAGCTATCTCGACAAGAAGGTGGACGGTTTCACCAGCCGAAACCTGCGCCTGAAAGCCAGTGTCGCGGTTTCCGAGACGAGCACGCTGAAGCTGCGCTTCGGGTGGGCGGACGAAGAAGGCGGCGCGGCCTATATCTCGTCAGAGAATGTAACCGGGCGCAACGGCGGCCGCCTCTCGGGCGCGATCCTGACGAACCCTCAGGGCGATTTCGAGGGCCGCGCGTCGCGCAAGTGGTGGGGCGCGCAGGCGACCATCGAGCAGGAACTGGGCGACACTTTGTTGCTCACCTGGTCGGGCGGCTACGACCATTACCGCAAGGACTTCGTGGAGGAACTGGACTTCCGCCACGATACCCCCGTCACGCTGGATGGGGTGCCGCTGTTTCCGGACGGCATCCAGCCCATCTCTCAGCCGGTCGACATCGAGGCATGGACCAGCGAAGTGCGCCTGACCTCGCAAGCGGCCGGGCCCTTGCGGTGGCACGCGGGCTTCTTCTTCCAGCGCCTGGAGCGCGATCGGACCGACGATCTCGGCCCGCTCCTATTCGGCGCAGAACCGCTGCGCGCCGAGACGCGGTCCAACCAGATCGGCCTCTTCGCTCAGGCCAGCTATGACGTGCTGCCCACGCTGGAGGCGACGCTGGGCCTTCGTTATGACCGCGACCGCCGCAAGGAGAATACCGTCGGCACAAATACCGCGGCGACCTACGCCCGCCGCGCACAGACGTTCGACAAGTGGCAGCCGAAGGTCTCGCTCGCCTGGCATCCGACGCAGGACTTCACTGCCTATGTCACCGGCAGCCTCGGCTTCAAGTCGGGAGGCTTCAACCCGCTTCCCGGTGCATCAGACATCTGGACCGCCAACTTCGCGGCCGAAACCGTCGAGTCGCTGGAAGCCGGCATCAAGAGCCGCCTGGCCGATGGGCGCGTCCGCCTCACGCTGGCAGGCTTCGTCACCGACTACAGCAATTTCCAGAACACCGTTTTCCTAGGCAATTCGGTGGTACTCTCGGTGCCCAAGGTGAATGTCCATGGGCTCGAAGCATCGGCGGAGGCCGAGCTCGATCTCGGTTTCCGCGTCGATGGCGGTGCCGCATGGACGCATAGCCGTGCCGGCCGCTACACCACGCCAAACCCCACGCCCGAACCCGGCGAACCGGCGATGGTCGACCTCACCGGCAAGCGCACCCCCAATGCGCCCGACTGGACGCTGAACGCGGGAATTGGCTGGCAGGGCGACGCCGGACGCGCCAAGGTCGATGCGCGCCTAAGCGTCGCCTATGTTTCGCGCGTGGACTTCGAGATGGACAATATCCTGCACACCCCCGGCTACGCTTCGGTGGACGGCAGGGTCGGTGTCGATCTCGGTCCGTGGGGCTTCGAGATCTGGACGAAGAACCTCTTCGACAGGCGCTGGGCTATCTCGGCTTTCGGCCAGCAGCAACTGCCGCTGCTCCTCGGCCTTGGTCCTAACGGCCCGTTCGACAGCTTCACGATCAACACCGGCCGCCAGTTCGGCGTCGGTGCCACACGCCGTTTCTAAGGGAAGAGGATCAGCCCATGAGCTTCTGCGACACGATCTGGCAAGACGTTGCCCCGCTGCGCCGCGCGATCCTCGCCCAACCCTTCCTTGCGGAGCTTGCCGATGGCTCGCTCCCGCCAGAGAGCTTCCGGCACTACATTTTGCAGGACAGCCTCTACCTTGCCGAATATGCCCGCGTGCTGGCGATCGCGGCCGCGCGCGCGCCCACGGCCGCGGGACGCCTCGAATTCTCGGACGGTGCCAAGGTCGCGGTGCAGGTGGAAGAGGCGCTGCACCAGGCCTTCTTCATACAGTTCGGTATCACGCCCGAAATGGGCCGGGAGGCCGAGGCGACGCCCGCGTGCCTTGGCTACACCAGCTACCTCGCCAGCCTTGCCGCAACGCGCAGCTACGAGGAACTGATCGCGGGCACCCTCCCTTGCTTCTGGGTCTACTGGGAAGTCGGGTGCGACATCAAATCGCGCGCTGCCTCGCCCAATCCTTACGCAGCATGGATCGACACCTACGCCGCACCCTCCTTCGGCGAAGCAACCGATCGCGTTCGTGCACTGGTGGACGAGGCCGCCGACAACTCCACCCCGGCAACCCGCGCCGACATGGCGACCGCCTTCCGCAACGCCGCGCGCTACGAATGGATGTTCTGGGATTCCGCCTACCGGCGTGAGACCTGGCCGATCTGAGCGGTCCCTTCGAGACTTCTCTCAATCGGGATGTGTGGCCCAAGCCACCGAGCCAGTCGCCATCAAGGTGACTTCCCATGGCGGAACCATCCCCGACGGCCTCGACACAACGACGAGCCACAACGGCTGCTTCTGTAAGAATCGGACGTTCGCGCGCGGGCTAACGAATGGCTTGAGCTGTGAAGGGTTTCGGGCGCTTGCGTACGAAAGCCTCCAGTGCAGGAACCCGCGGGTCCCAGGCGCTGGTCTATGGGTAAATAAGCTTTGGGATGGTTCTGGCGGGTACTCGCTGCCGATCAGGAAGGGTCGGTTCTGGCCGGATCGACGTAAGTTTGCGCGGCGTCAGAGTGCAGACAATGATGGTTTTGCTGGGCGGTGCGCCCTGCGCCGGGCTTAATTCCGGGAAGGGCATGCGTTGGGCCATCGGCCAGGATGCCAGGGGCGTGACCGCTGCGCAGGCTGAGCCATGCCGGATCATGGCGCATG
>NZ_JBFNXR010000023.1:0-4625 GCF_040813635.1 Novosphingobium rhizovicinum
GCGAGTGCATCCATGTAGGCGCGATAGGGAGCGCCATCGGGAAAGCCCGCCTCGGCCTTGTAGGTGTTGAGATTGAGCATGAGCACAGGTCCGTCGCGTCCGGCCTCGGCGTCATGGCGCAAAGCTGCGAGTTCGCTCTCGTTTCGCTTCAGGTGGTCAGGCGACATCGCGGGCTCCCTTGCGTGTCGTGGACGCGGCAGGCGCGCCCCGACGTGTGCTCACAGCACTGGCTTCAAACGATAGGCTCGTCGCCTTCGATCTTCGTGCGGTGCATCATGCGACCGCAGTCGAGCGGATAGTAGGTTGCGCGGTGCAGGCTTCCGGTGTTGTCCCACATCACAAGATCGCCGACCTTCCAGTCGTGGCTGTAGGTGAACTCGGGGCCGGTGGCGAACGAGCGGAGGCGGATCAGCAGTTCCTCACCGTCGAGCGGGTCGTAGTCGAGGATGTTGTGCGCCGAGTTGCCGATCACCAGCGACTTGCGCCCGGACTTGTGTGTCCAGACCAGCGGCAGCTCCTTGCGGCCGACCGCGCGCCATTCCTGCCACTGCTCGTACGTCGGCTCGGGCGTGACGTCGAGCTGGGTGGCGGCGAGTGCGTGCACTGCCCGCAAGTCGGCCACCAGCGCCTTGTCCTCGTCCGACAGCGCTTCGTAAGCGGCGTAAGTGTTCGCGAACTCGGTGCGGCCGGTTCCTGGAGGTGACAGCACCTTGGCCGAAAGCAGGCTGGCGCGGATCGGCATCGGCGACATGAAGCCGTCGAAATGCCAGAAGAACGCGCCCTTCAGGTATTCCGCGGTGGCGTTCTGCTTCTCGTCGAGGCTGACCTTGTAGATCTCCTCGCCGCGCATCTCGCGCGCGAACTTGCCGAGCGTGTTCGTGAAGGCGACGTGCTCTTCATCGTTAAAGTTGATTTCCGGGAATACGAGCACGCCGCGATGTTCCAGGAGGTCCATGATCTCGCCGCCGAGGTCGCCGGCAAGCAGCTCTTCCTTGGAGTTGAGGACCCGAGCGCCGATCTTCGGCTTGATGTCTTCGCTCCGAAGGGCGGTCAGTTCTTGCGTTGCCATCATCATTCTCCACTTTCCTGAGCGCCATCCCCGAGCGGGCTGTCGCTGTTCTTACGGGGCAATTCGAATCCCGCGATCGCGTCGTAACGAAGCAGGTCGGGGTAGGGCATCGCCTGCGTCCAGCGACGGAAACCATTGTAGGGTAGGGGCTCCTTCGTCCGCCCGGACTGGAGCGTCTTGCCGATGCAGCCGTCCAGGTTGGGCGTATCGAGTATGCGGTCGTTCCTGCGCGTGCTCACAGCGATAACTCACAAGGATAGAAGCGCGGAGCCGGCCTCATCGTACCGTGCGCCTGCAACGGCGTCGGCAGGAATGGCACGCTCGATGGCGGCGATCTCGTCGGGAGAGAGCGCGATTTCGGCCGCGGCGACATTCTCCTCGAGACGGGCGATCTTGGTGGTGCCGGGGATCGCCACGATGTCATCGCCCTTGTGGAGCAGCCACGCGAGCGAAAGCTGCGCCGGCGTGCACGCTTTCTCCGCCGCTATTGCCGCAAGCGTCTCGAACAGGCCGAGGTTCCGCTCCAGCGCGGAGCCTTGCCAGCGGGGCAGGTTGCGTCGGAAGTCGTTGCTCGCCAGCTCCTTGGCTCCGGTGGCAAGAAAGCCTCGGCCCAGCGGGCTGTAGGCGACGAAGCCTATGCCCAGTTCGCGGCAAAGAGGCAGGACGTCCTGCTCGGGATCGCGGGACCAAAGTGAGTATTCCGTCTGCAGCGCCGTGACGGGATGCGTTGCATGGGCGCGGCGGATCGTCTCGGGTGCAGCCTCCGACAAACCGAAGTACCGCACTTTGCCCGCAGCAATCAGGTCGCCAACGGTGCCCGCAACATCCTCGATCAGGACGGCCGGATCGACCCGGTGCTGGTAGAGGAGGTCGATCGTCTCGATCCCCAGCCGCTGCAGCGAAGCGTCACACACCTCGCGAATGTGCTCCGGCCGGCTATTTACGCCGGTGGGCCGGCCCCCCTCCGGCGGGATCGCGAAGCCGAACTTGGTGGCGATCACCACCCGGTCGCGGACCGATCGCAGGGCGCTACCGACCAGCACCTCGTTCTTGAAGGGGCCGTACATCTCCGCGGTATCGAACATGGTCACCCCAAGGTCGACTGCACGGGCGAGGAGGTTCAACGCATCGGCCTCCGCTACGGTGGATCCATAGCTTGCGGTCAGGTTCATGCACCCTAGTCCGAGTGCGGAAACCCAGAGACCCTGGCTTCCCAAATTGCGCTTGTGCATCGGCATTCCTCTCGACCCGGAGTGACTTACGGGTTCTGTTTGAGCCGAGTTTAAGGCACCCAAGCCATCAAGAACACGATAAAACCTGTCGTGTAGCTATAGCGCCGAGGCATACCACGGCTGCCCGAAGCGCAAGGGCAGCGATCTTCGGGACCTGCTGATCCCTCCTGAAATCAATGGGACTTGTCTCAATCTGAGTACCCGCTCTGCTAAGTAGTTCATGATCTGGTGCGGACTGACCGGCGCGATGCCCGGTCCTCATCGGCGATGAACACGTGGAGATGAACAGCATGTTCGATCCTCCCGCATGGCGCCCCGTCTTGGGGATCCACCAGACCTCTCCAGATGTGCTTTGACGCGCCAATAGCTTGTCAGGTACGTCATAGCCCAAGACAATGTGTGTCACGTGAGTATAGGCGTCGGCTATATTTGTTGAGGGGAGCGTGCAGTGGCCGACTTCAAGCGGCTTGGGTACTTCGTCCAAATTGCGGAACTCGGCTCGCTCACGCGCACCGCCGAGCGGTTGCGCATCGCCCAGCCTTCGCTCAGCCGCCAGATGCGGATATTGGAGGAAGAGCTCGGCGTGACTCTGTTCACGCGCGGCCACCGTGGCATGCAATTGACGGAAGCGGGCGAGGCGCTGCGTAGCCGCATCGCTGGTCCATTGCGGCAGATCGGCCATGCGCTTTACGAGATCCGCTCGCTTCCGACGCAGACGGTGGGCAGCGTCAGCTTCGGCATGCCACCAACGTTTGTGTCGGTCTTGGCTCCGGATCTCGCGGAGCGCGTGGCAAACGAAGCGCCGGGTGTCTCGCTGCACATAGTCGAGGGATATTCGGGCCACTTGCTGCAATGGCTCAAGCAAGGGGAGCTCGATGCCGCGATCCTCTACGGACCCACCCCCTCTGGGGTGAACGCGACCCGGCTCCTTGATGACGAGCTGGTGCTGGTCGGCACGAGGGCTCACGTTCCCGAAAGCGGCGAACTCCCGTTTCGTGATCTAGCTCAGATCCCTCTGGTGCTGCCGAGCCATATCCACGGCTTAAGGGTAGCAGTCGAGACTGCGGCAGCGAAAAGCAGGACCCAGCTTGCGATTGCCTTTCAATCAGACTCGTTTCAGCTGATGATGGATCTCGTGGAGAGCGGGCGGATGTGCACGATCCTGCCGCCATCTGCAGTTCAAAAACAAGTTGCCAGCGCTCGCCTGCGTACCGCTCGGATCATCGATCCAGCACCGAAGCGCCAGGTCTTCCTCGCCATGCAATCGGGAGCACAATCCCCGCGCGCGGTAATTGCAGTGGAGGGCTTCCTAAGAGAGGAACTGGCGAGGCTGGTGGACATGGGGGTGTTTGTCGGCGCCCGCATTCGGGGAACGGCAGATTAGCGCAGGGGTATAGCAAACAGACATACCCCAGCGACCGACATTGTCTTAGTCATATGTCTCCACGATGAGCTAGGCCGCCGAAAGGCGGAACTCGGAGAGAGGATGAACATGCAGATTGGTGTTGCCTACCCGACGACCGAGGTCGCCGGAGATCCCGACGCGATCCGCAAGTTCTGCCTCGCCGTCGAGCAGATGGGCTACACGCACCTCATGGCCTACGATCATGTCGTGAAGTGCCCGCACGAGGGGCGCGAGCCGAAGTTGACCGGGCCCTATACCGACAAGGACACCTTCCACGATCCGTTCGTGCTGTTCGGGTTTGCCGCGGCGATCACTACGAAGCTGCAATTTTCGACCGGAGTGCTCGTTCTGCCCCAGCGCCAGACAGTGCTGGTGGCGCAGCAGGCGGCAGACGTCGACTTGGTTTCGCGTGAGCGGCTGCGCCTGGGCGTGGGCATCGGCTGGAACTATGTCGAGTTCGAAGCCCTTGGGCAGAACTTCAAGACACGCGGGCGGCGGGTCGAGGAGCAGGTTGAGTATCTGCGCAAGCTCTGGACCACGCCCATCCTGACCTTCCAGGGCGAGTTCGACCGGATCGATCGCGCCGGGATCAACCCGCGTCCGCGCCGACAGATCCCGCTGTGGATCGGCGGGCACAGCGAAGTTGCTTATGAACGCGGCGCGCGCATCGGCGACGGCTTCGTCTTCGCCGCTTCGGGCGAAGGTGCGGTCGAGGCATGGGGCCGCGTCCAGCACCATTTGCGCGAACTTGGGCGGGAAGAGGCAGAATTTGGCCGCGAACTCCTGGCGCTGTTCGCGCGAGACAAGCAGGAAACCGTCGATCACCTGAGGCGCTGGCGTGATGCGGGCGGCACTCACGCGGGCGTACCGTCCATGAACAAGGGCCTGGGCGGCGATATCGACGCGCACATCGACTACG
>NZ_JBFNXR010000024.1:0-9775 GCF_040813635.1 Novosphingobium rhizovicinum
GCGAGTGCATCCATGTAGGCGCGATAGGGAGCGCCATCGGGAAAGCCCGCCTCGGCCTTGTAGGTGTTGAGATTGAGCATGAGCACAGGTCCGTCGCGTCCGGCCTCGGCGTCATGGCGCAAAGCTGCGAGTTCGCTCTCGTTTCGCTTCAGGTGGTCAGGCGACATCGCGGGCTCCCTTGCGTGTCGTGGACGCGGCAGGCGCGCCCCGACGTGTGCTCACAGCACTGGCTTCAAACGATAGGCTCGTCGCCTTCGATCTTCGTGCGGTGCATCATGCGACCGCAGTCGAGCGGATAGTAGGTTGCGCGGTGCAGGCTTCCGGTGTTGTCCCACATCACAAGATCGCCGACCTTCCAGTCGTGGCTGTAGGTGAACTCGGGGCCGGTGGCGAACGAGCGGAGGCGGATCAGCAGTTCCTCACCGTCGAGCGGGTCGTAGTCGAGGATGTTGTGCGCCGAGTTGCCGATCACCAGCGACTTGCGCCCGGACTTGTGTGTCCAGACCAGCGGCAGCTCCTTGCGGCCGACCGCGCGCCATTCCTGCCACTGCTCGTACGTCGGCTCGGGCGTGACGTCGAGCTGGGTGGCGGCGAGTGCGTGCACTGCCCGCAAGTCGGCCACCAGCGCCTTGTCCTCGTCCGACAGCGCTTCGTAAGCGGCGTAAGTGTTCGCGAACTCGGTGCGGCCGGTTCCTGGAGGTGACAGCACCTTGGCCGAAAGCAGGCTGGCGCGGATCGGCATCGGCGACATGAAGCCGTCGAAATGCCAGAAGAACGCGCCCTTCAGGTATTCCGCGGTGGCGTTCTGCTTCTCGTCGAGGCTGACCTTGTAGATCTCCTCGCCGCGCATCTCGCGCGCGAACTTGCCGAGCGTGTTCGTGAAGGCGACGTGCTCTTCATCGTTAAAGTTGATTTCCGGGAATACGAGCACGCCGCGATGTTCCAGGAGGTCCATGATCTCGCCGCCGAGGTCGCCGGCAAGCAGCTCTTCCTTGGAGTTGAGCACCCGAGCGCCAATCTTCGGCTTGATCTCTTCGCTCCGAAGAGCGGTCAGTTCTTGCGTTGCCATCATCATTCTCCACTTTCCTTGGCGCCATCTCCGAGCGGGCCGCCGCTGCTCCTGCGGGGCAACTCGATTTCAGCGATGGCGGTTGCCAGCGTCGTTCCGAGTTGGTTCGTCATTTTGCAGTCCACCTGCACGACGCTGCGGCCTTCATCGTCGATGAGCTTGTCGATCACGGTGGCGTTCTGAATGGTGATGTCGCCCGTGAATGCCGGGCCGCGATAGAACGCATTCGAGTGCACGACCTGGCCCCACTCACCGGCCCAGCCTGCGAGGTAGTCGATGATCCACGCGCCCATCGAAGCGCCATAGCCATAGCCGCGAGGCATGCCGATATAGCGCGCCCATTCCGGGAAGAGATGCCCGCGCGACGGGCCGAAGTAGGCGCCGTCGGTGAGCTCGGGATCGATCCGCTCCATGACGCCGTCGTTCTCGTGGCCAGCCATCGCGGGATCGAAGCCCATGGCTTCAAAATCGGGGTTCACGCGGTGCGTACCGCCCCAGATCGTGAAGAGGTATGCTCTCCACTCCGTGGTGAAGCTGGCGATTGTGTGCGGTCCAAAGACGCGCTCGGGCAGAGTGTCGCTAATGTCGATGTCGTCCCAGAAGCGCTTGCCGTGGCCGAGATCGTGCAGGCTCTCGATCCACGCGAATTTGCGATCATGCAGTTCTGTAAGCTGTTCGGGTGTCCAGACAGGATCTTCTGTCTGGGTGAGCGACCCCATCTCGACGGCGAGATCCTTGCGGTAGCGGATACCGGTTGAGCGCTGGCGCGCAACGAGCTCGCCCGCCTGATTGTAGTAGTTGTTGTCGCCCCGCTGAAAGCAGGTCGGTCCGGCGAACTTCGTTTCCTTGACGACGTAGTCAAAGGGGATCCGCTCGTTGACGATCATGTCGCCCGCGAAGATGCGGGGACCGAAGAACCACCACTCGTCACCGCCGAAGATCAGGTGCGAGCCAGGGATGCGCCCGACGCAGGCGGGTGTCGCGCCGTGGCCGTCGTCGGTGCAGACGGCAAAGGACTGCGGCGCCACAAGCTTGCCGAAGCGCCCCTCGGCCGAGAACTCGGTGTCGTAGTGGAGCAGGTTGGGGTAGTGCATCGCTTGTGCCCAGCGACGGAAATCGTTGTTGTGCAGGGGCTCCTTCATCCGGCCGGGTTGGAGCGGCTTGCCCATGTAGTTGTCGAGGTCGGACGTATCGAGCGTGCGGTCGTTCATGCGGGTACTCACTGGGAAAGAAGTGCGGAGCCGGCTTCGTCGTACCGTGCGCCTGCGACGGCCTCGGCAGGGATGGCGCGCTCGATGGCGGCGATCTCGTCGGGAGATAGCGCGATCTCGGCCGCGGCGGTGTTCTCCTCGAGACGGGGGATCTTGGTGGTGCCGGGGATCGCCACGATGTCATCGCCCTTGTGGAGCAGCCACGCGAGCGAGAGCTGGGCCGGTGTGCAGGCCTTTTCGGCTGCGATTGCCGCAAGCGTCTCGAACAGGCCGACGTTGCGCTCCAGCGCGGAGCCTTGCCAGCGGGGCAGGTTGCGCCGGAAGTCGTCGCTTGCCAGTTCCTTTGCCCCGGCGGCAAGGAAGCCTCGTCCAAGCGGGCTATAGGCGACGAAGCCGATCCCCAGTTCGCGGCAAAGCGGCAGCACGTCTTGCTCCGGGTCACGAGACCACAGCGAGTACTCGGTCTGCAGCGCCGTGACCGGGTGTGCTGCATGGGCGCGGCGGATCGTTTCAGGTGCAGCCTCCGACAAGCCGAAGTAGCGGACCTTGCCTGCGGCGACCAGGTCACCCACGGTTCCCGCCACATCCTCGATGGGCACCGCCGGGTCGACGCGGTGCTGATAAAAGAGGTCGATCGTCTCGATTCCAAGCCGCTGTAGCGAAGCGTCGCACACCTCGCGGATGTGCTCGGGCCGGCTATTCACGCCCGTGGGTCGGCCGCCCTCCGGTGGGATGGCGAAGCCGAACTTGGTTGCGATCACCACCCGGTCGCGGACCGATCGCAACGCGCTGCCGACCAGCACCTCGTTCTTGAAGGGGCCGTACATCTCGGCGGTGTCGAACATGGTAACGCCAAGTTCGACCGCGCGGGCGAGGAGGTTCAGCCCATCGGCCTCCTCGACACTGGCCCCATAGCTTGCACTCAGGTTCATGCAGCCAAGTCCGAGCGCGGATACCGAAAGGCCTTGTGCTCCTAAACTACGCTGTTGCATCAGCATTCCTCTCGATCCCCGCATTACCGACGGGTGCTTGTTGGGTTGAGCTTAAGGCACCTTAGCCATCAAGAACACGACAAAACCTGTCGTGTAGCTATAGCGGCCGGGCATGGGAGGGCAGTCTCAAGCCGAGCCCATATAGCGGCCGCCGTTGGTGTTGATAGTCTGCCCGGTAACATACGCCGCGTCCGGGGACGCGAGGTAGGAGCATGCCGCGGCGATATCCTCGGGCATGCCCGGGCGCCTCATCGGCATCGTGGCCGCGTAGGCGTCCACATCCACCGGGCTCGCAAGCAACATCGGCGTATTGATGAAGCCTGGTGGCATCATGTTCCGCGCCGCAAATTCCATGGCGAGGGACTTGGTCATGCCGAGCAGGCCTCCCCGCCGCTTGAATGGCGGATCACGTCGCCGGCTTGGTAGCCAGCGCGGTGAAGCGGATCCCCGCCCCGTCGGCGCCGTATGTCTTATTCATGTAGATGAGGACCGACGTCAGTGCCTCGGCTGCAGCCGAGTTGGCCAATGCTCCGCCCGATAGGCCGCGCATTTTCATATCCTCGACCAGACCGATGACTGTGTTGCGGGCGTCGACTTCATCGCCAAAAACGAGCACGTCGCAGTCCACCGGCTCATCGGTGATCAGCCTGTGAGCCGCCACGTTGTGGAAGGCGGAGACAAGACGCACCTCCGGACCCAGCAGAGCGCGCGCGGTCATAGCCGCAGAGCCGGCCTCCGGAAGTTGCACGCGCATCACCTTGGGCGGAACGAGCGGAACCGTCGTATCCACCACAATCCCATCGCCGACGGTGTCGCGGATTGTCGCCAGTGCCTCCGCCTGTGCGGCAAAAGGTACAGCAACAATCACGACATCCTTGTCAGAGGCCGCATCAGCGTAAGTGGCACCTCCTGAAGCGCTGATCTCCGCAGCGACGGCCTGAGCGGTCTGGATGGAGCGCGAGCCGATCGTCACCGCATGTCCCGCTGCCGCAAGCCGTCTTGCGATGGCTTTCCCGAGTTGCCCCGTGCCGCCGATAACACCGATATTCATGATCTGCAGATAACTCCTGGAATCAGTATGACTTGGGCAATTCGAGCACCCGCTCGGCGATGTAGTTCATGATCTGGTGCGGGCTGACCGGCGCGATGCGCGGGATCATGACTTCGCGCAGATATCGCTCGACGTGGTACTCCTGCGCATAGCCCATGCCGCCCATCGACATGACGGCGGTCTGGCACGCCTCATAGCCTGCTTCGGCCGCGAGGAACTTGGCGGTGTTCGCCTCCGTGCCGCAGTCCTTGCCCTGATCGAACAGCGTCGCGGCCTTGAAGACCATCAGGCTCGCCGCCTCGACTTGCATCCAGGCCTTGGCCAGCGGGTGCTGAATGCCCTGGTTCTGGCCGATCGGCCGCCCGAACACGACCCGCTCGCGAGCGTAGCGGCTGGCCTTCTGGATCGCCACGCGGCCCAGCCCGGTTGCCTCAGCGGCAAGCAACACGCGCTCGGGGTTGAGGCCCTGGAGCAGGATCTTGAAGCCCTGGCCTTCCTCCCCGATGCGGTCCTCATCGGGGATGAACAAGTCCGAGATGAACAGCATGTTGGAGCCCACCGCATGGCGGCCCATCTTGGGGATCAGGCGGTGCTCGATCGCATCGCGGTCGAGCTTGCAGTAGAACAGCGTCAGACCGTCGGTCTTGCGTTTCACCTCCTCCAGCGGCGTGGTGCGCGCGATCAGCAGCATGCGATCAGCGACGTGGGCGTTGGTGATCCAGATCTTCTCGCCGGTCACTCTGTAGCCGCCGTCGACCTTCGTGGCGCGCGTCTTCAGGCTGGTGGTATCGAGGCCGGTGTTGGGCTCGGTCACCGCGAAGCACATCTTCTCTTCGCCCGAGAGGATCGGCGGGATCATGCGCGCCTGCTGTTCTTCGGTGCCGAACAGATGCACCGGCTCCAGCCCGAACACCGGACCGTGAATGGTCGAGGCCGCCGCCATGCCGCCGCCGCTCTCCGCCACCGCCTGCAGCATCACCGCCGCTTCGGTGATGCCCAGCCCGGCGCCGCCGACTGCCTCGGGCATGGCGATGCCAAGCCAGCCGGCTTCCGCCATCGATTTGTGGAACTCGTGCGGCCACTCGCCGGAGCGGTCCTTCTCCAGCCAGTATTCGTCGCTGAACTGGGAGCAGTGCTTGAGCACTGTCTCGCGAATGTTCTGCTGATCTTCGTTGAGCGCGAAATCCATGCGATCCTGCCTGCTTCGTGATGTTTACTTGAGACGGTGCGGCGCGCCGGTTCCCATGAACCGGGACAGATTGTAGTGCAGGCTGGCTACTGCCCGCTCACGGTAAGGGTTCGGCTTGGTGCCGCGAAAACCCTTGTTCTTCATGCCTTGCTGCACGGCCGCCATGTTGGTGAAATCCTGCTCGAGCACTGGGGGCCACTTGCCGCGCTCGGTATACTCCCACTCGGTTTCGGGCGCTTGCCCTTCCGGGTAGAGCTCATACACCGCGGCTTCGAACACGCATTTGTTCGGGTCGAAGTCGTGCGGGCGTGCCTGGTAGCACAGCATGTTGTTGACGGCCTGGCCGACCTGGAAGTTTGGGAAGATCTGCCAGCTGGTTCCCGCCTTCGTGGCGTGAGAGGAGGGCACTTCGGGCCAGACGACGCCGCGTTCGGCGTCCACCTGCTTGGAGCGCGTGATCCAGTAAGCGAGAACTTCTGCCGGGGGTGTGCCCGCTGGTAGCTCCTCGGAGAGGCGCTGTGCCACATCGACCATCGTCTGCGTCGTGTTGGTGTTCGCCGCCGCCCAGGTATAGGCCTGCATTTCCGCCGTGGAGATGCGCGCGTCCTCGCCCGCGCCGATGCGCAGCTTGCCCTGCTGTTCGTCCATGTCCGCAGGCGCGTCATAGCCGATGTTGCTGTGCAGCCCCTGATTGCGTGCCCAGCCGGGAAAATCTCCGAAGGCCATGAACTCCGGATGCGTGCTGGCGACGTGATAGGTTTCGTTGAACGCTTCCAGCGCGACCTTCCAGTTGCATTCAAACACGATCCACTTGCGCCAGCGAGGCCGCATGTTCTGGAGCTGATAGGGGTCGAGCAACGTCGCTGCAGGCTCCAGGTAGTCGCGCAGCGGCTGTGGCTCGTCGTCCATGTTGATCCAGATCCACCCGCCCCAGGTGTCGCAGTGGACCGCTCCGAGCCGGACGTCCTCATCGCTCAGGTCGCCTTGCCAGTCCTCGCGGTTGGGGATGTACTTGCAGCCGCCCTCCAGATCGAATGTCCAGGCATGAAAGCCGCAGATGAAGTTCGAGCGGTTCGCCCGCGCGTTGCGCTTGCCCGGCGGCGTGTCGACCAGGCGGCGTCCGCGATGGGGGCAGACATTGTAGAATGCTTTCACCTGATCCGGTGCGGTGCGCACGATCAGGATGGAGTCGGTCAGGACGTCGTACGTGATGAAGTCGCCGACTTCGGGAATGTCCTCCAGCCGTCCGGCCTGTAGCCAAACGCGGCGCCAGAGCCGATCCTGCTCCAGACGCGCATACTCTTCGGACACATAGGCTTCCGAACCGATCGTGACCGGTCTTTCCAGCTCGTCGGCCGCCTGAACGATCTTGCCGAATTCTGTCATGGTCGTGCTCCTCGATGATCGGCCCGTTTTACGCGGAGCGAGCGCGGAAATCGGAAAGGAAGTCGATGTGCTGCTCTGGGCTGGTGAAACCGTGACCCATCGTTCGCACGGCAAAGTGCGTGCCGCCTGCGTCCTGCCAGCGGTGCAGCACCTCCAGCGCGTCTTCGACGCTCGCGCCCTCGGAGAGGATGTATTCTGCCCCGAAGGGCTCGCCGCTGCGTCCCCGCTCTTCCAGAAAGGACTGAAGCTGCCCCCAGCCTGTCAGGATCTTGTCGAGCGGACCGCTGAAGACAAAGCCATCGCCGAGGCGTGCCGCACGGCGATACGCCGGCTCCGACCCGCCCCCGCACCAGATCGGGATCATGCGCTTCGGAGCAGGATTGAGCGCAGCATTGTCGACTTGGTCAAACCCGCCGTCGAATTTCAGCGCATCACCGCGCCATAGCTTGCGAAGCAGTTCGATTTGCTCGTCCAACCGCTTGCCGCGCGTGGCGAAGTCCTGACCGAGGGCCTGGTACTCGACATAATTCCATCCGGCCGCGACGCCCAGCCTCAAGCGTCCGCCCGAGTACAGGTCGACGTCCGTGGCCTGCCTGGCGACGAGCAGCGTCTGTCGCTGCGGGAGCACGAGCACGCCGGTGGCGAAACCGATCCTCTCGGTGATCCCGGCCAGGAAGCCGAACGACACAAGAGGATCATGGAAGGGGTCCTTTTCGGAGTAAGGCCCGAATAAGGGCTGCGTCCGGTTTTGACGGACAGCGCCTGCCACGTGGTCGAACATCAGCAGGTAGTCGTATCCGAGCTTCTCTGTCGCCAGTCCGATCGCTCGTACCGCGTGCGGATCGCCGCTGAGTTCGATTTGCGGGTAGACGACTCCGATTTCCACCAGACCTCTCCAGATGTGCTTTGACCCGCCATTAGCCCGTCATGTACGTCATAGCCCAAGACAATGTGTGTCGCGTGGGTATAGGTCTCGGCTATATTGCTAAGGAGAGCGCTCGATGGCCGACTTCAAGCGGCTTGGTTACTTCGTTCAAATCGCGGAACTCGGCTCCCTCACGCGCACCGCCGAGCGGTTACGCATCGCTCAGCCTTCGCTCAGCCGCCAGATGCGGATACTGGAGGAAGAGCTCGGCGTGGCTCTGTTCACGCGCGGCCACCGCGGCATGCAACTGACGGAAGCGGGCGAGGCGCTGCGCAGCCGCATCGCAGGACCGATGCGGCAGATCGGCCATGCGCTTTACGAGATCCGATCGCTTCCGACACAGACAGTGGGCAGCGTCAGCTTCGGCATGCCTCCAACGTTCGTCTCGGTCTTGGCTCCGGATCTTGCGGAGCGCGTGGCAAACGAAGCGCCGGGTGTCTCGCTGCACATAGTCGAGGGATATTCGGGCCACTTGCTGCAATGGCTCAAGCAAGGGGAGCTCGATGCCGCGATCCTCTACGGACCCACCCCCTCTGGGGTGAACGCGACCCGGCTCCTTGATGACGAGCTGGTGCTGGTCGGCACGAGGGCTCACGTTCCCGAAAGCGGCGAACTCCCGTTTCGTGATCTAGCTCAGATCCCTCTGGTGCTGCCGAGCCATATCCACGGCTTAAGGGTAGCAGTCGAGACTGCGGCAGCGAAAAGCAGGACCCAGCTTGCGATTGCCTTTCAATCAGACTCGTTTCAGCTGATGATGGATCTCGTGGAGAGCGGGCGGATGTGCACGATCCTGCCGCCATCTGCAGTTCAAAAACAAGTTGCCAGCGCTCGCCTGCGTACCGCTCGGATCATCGATCCAGCACCGAAGCGCCAGGTCTTCCTCGCCATGCAATCGGGAGCACAATCCCCGCGCGCGGTAATTGCAGTGGAGGGCTTCCTAAGAGAGGAACTGGCGAGGCTGGTGGACATGGGGGTGTTTGTCGGCGCCCGCATTCGGGGAACGGCAGATTAGCGCAGGGGTATAGCAAACAGACATACCCCAGCGACCGACATTGTCTTAGTCATATGTCTCCACGATGAGCTAGGCCGCCGAAAGGCGGAACTCGGAGAGAGGATGAACATGCAGATTGGTGTTGCCTACCCGACGACCGAGGTCGCCGGAGATCCCGACGCGATCCGCAAGTTCTGCCTCGCCGTCGAGCAGATGGGCTACACGCACCTCATGGCCTACGATCATGTCGTGAAGTGCCCGCACGAGGGGCGCGAGCCGAAGTTGACCGGGCCCTATACCGACAAGGACACCTTCCACGATCCGTTCGTGCTGTTCGGGTTTGCCGCGGCGATCACTACGAAGCTGCAATTTTCGACCGGAGTGCTCGTTCTGCCCCAGCGCCAGACAGTGCTGGTGGCGCAGCAGGCGGCAGACGTCGACTTGGTTTCGCGTGAGCGGCTGCGCCTGGGCGTGGGCATCGGCTGGAACTATGTCGAGTTCGAAGCCCTTGGGCAGAACTTCAAGACACGCGGGCGGCGGGTCGAGGAGCAGGTTGAGTATCTGCGCAAGCTCTGGACCACGCCCATCCTGACCTTCCAGGGCGAGTTCGACCGGATCGATCGCGCCGGGATCAACCCGCGTCCGCGCCGACAGATCCCGCTGTGGATCGGCGGGCACAGCGAAGTTGCTTATGAACGCGGCGCGCGCATCGGCGACGGCTTCGTCTTCGCCGCTTCGGGCGAAGGTGCGGTCGAGGCATGGGGCCGCGTCCAGCACCATTTGCGCGAACTTGGGCGGGAAGAGGCAGAATTTGGCCGCGAACTCCTGGCGCTGTTCGCGCGAGACAAGCAGGAAACCGTCGATCACCTGAGGCGCTGGCGTGATGCGGGCGGCACTCACGCGGGCGTACCGTCCATGAACAAGGGCCTGGGCGGCGATATCGACGCGCACATCGACTACG
>NZ_JBFNXR010000025.1:0-8136 GCF_040813635.1 Novosphingobium rhizovicinum
CTCAACTCCAAGGAAGAGCTGCTTGCCGGCGACCTCGGCGGCGAGATCATGGACCTCCTGGAACATCGCGGCGTGCTCGTATTCCCGGAAATCAACTTTAACGATGAAGAGCACGTCGCCTTCACGAACACGCTCGGCAAGTTCGCGCGCGAGATGCGCGGCGAGGAGATCTACAAGGTCAGCCTCGACGAGAAGCAGAACGCCACCGCGGAATACCTGAAGGGCGCGTTCTTCTGGCATTTCGACGGCTTCATGTCGCCGATGCCGATCCGCGCCAGCCTGCTTTCGGCCAAGGTGCTGTCACCTCCAGGAACCGGCCGCACCGAGTTCGCGAACACTTACGCCGCTTACGAAGCGCTGTCGGACGAGGACAAGGCGCTGGTGGCCGACTTGCGGGCAGTGCACGCACTCGCCGCCACCCAGCTCGACGTCACGCCCGAGCCGACGTACGAGCAGTGGCAGGAATGGCGCGCGGTCGGCCGCAAGGAGCTGCCGCTGGTCTGGACACACAAGTCCGGGCGCAAGTCGCTGGTGATCGGCAACTCGGCGCACAACATCCTCGACTACGACCCGCTCGACGGTGAGGAACTGCTGATCCGCCTCCGCTCGTTCGCCACCGGCCCCGAGTTCACCTACAGCCACGACTGGAAGGTCGGCGATCTTGTGATGTGGGACAACACCGGAAGCCTGCACCGCGCAACCTACTATCCGCTCGACTGCGGTCGCATGATGCACCGCACGAAGATCGAAGGCGACGAGCCTATCGTTTGAAGCCAGTGCTGTGAGCACACGTCGGGGCGCGCCTGCCGCGTCCACGACACGCAAGGGAGCCCGCGATGTCGCCTGACCACCTGAAGCGAAACGAGAGCGAACTCGCAGCTTTGCGCCATGACGCCGAGGCCGGACGCGACGGACCTGTGCTCATGCTCAATCTCAACACCTACAAGGCCGAGGCGGGCTTTCCCGATGGCGCTCCCTATCGCGCCTACATGGATGCACTCGCCGCACTGCTGCAGGTTTCAGGAGGCCGTATCCTCTGGCGGCATCCGGTGCTGGGCCAGATGGTGGGTGAGCCCGAAGCCTTCCATGAGGCGCTGGGCATTTGGTACCCGAGCGGACAGGCGTTTCTCTCGCAACCGACGATGCCGGGCGCCGAAGAAAGCTATCGCCTGCGGGCGCAATACGTGGAGCGCGCCACCATTCACCGCTGTGGCGCGGCGGAGAGGCCGCTGGACGCGCACAAGGCGCTCGTACGCGCCTTCTTCGCTGCGCTGGCGAACGGTGAATTGCCTGACGCGCTGCTGACCGATGACATGACCGGCTGGAGCACGACCCAGGGCACCATGAGCAAGGCGGCCTATCAAAACGTGATCGGACTGCTCGGGCGGATGGTGGCAGAGCCGCTGACGTTCACGATCGATGCCATAACCGCCGAGGACGATCGCGCCCTCGCCGAAGTGAGGTCCGCCGGTCGCCTGGTCGACGGGACCGAGTATGCCAACACCTACGTTTTTGCATTCCGCTTCCGCGAGGGGCGGATCTGCTCGATTGCAGAGCACTTCAACGCGCTGGTCGTGCAGGATACAATGATCCCGCTCATGGCTAAGCTGAACGGGGCGCCCGCCTAGAACGCCCCGCCCTCAACGTCCTGCCGATCAGGATTTCAATGCTTCACGCACGGCGTCGAGATCGGTTTCGCACTCGACCGTGGTGAGGATGCAGAACGACGAGCGATCGAACAGCCGCTTTTCGTCCTCGACGATCTCGGGGGCCATCTTCGTGGTCGTGAGATACTGCAGCGTCGAACGATAGGTCGCCTCGTCGTCGAACCACAGTTCGGTGATCACGTCGTAAGGCGGCTCGGTGGCGGCGCCGGTCTCCGGATGGGGATGCGGTTCCAGGTACGTGCGCACGTAGCGCAACAGAGCCGCCGAGTACCTTGCAGCGAGCGGCGCATGGTGGTTTTCGTAGTAATCGCGAAACTCCTGCGTGCTCATCCCCGGCTTGCGCTTCATCGGCAACAGGATCTTGTAGATGGTTGCAGCGTGCTCTGTCACATTCGGTTCCCTTGCTTGTAGCATCCTCTCGGATCCATCTGGCGCCCGCTTCCCCACCGTTGGATGCATTCAGGCGATAACTTGCGTGTCTCGCAACCCGCCGATCTGCTCACCTCAGAAAGCCGGACTCATATGAACGGAACGAGCAGAACGATACGACAATTGATGTCGTCTGCCATAGCGTGGAGCTATAGCAGCGCAGACGCTGACTACGAGCGGCTGTCCAGCGCGGTGTGTCCTAGCTGATCACCATCTTGTAGCATCTCTCGCAAAAGTGCGAGGATACGCAACAAGGCAGGCTGCACCGCCTGGCAGCACGAACACGAGAGGGCATAAGGCAATCATGGACGCGATCCAAAAATTGGCAGCGGTCGAAGCCATCAAGCTGCTGAAGGCCCGGTACTTCCGCGGTGTAGACACTGGAGACGGAGCACTCGTGCGCAGTGTACTCGCGGAGGACTGCGTTCTCGATTATACCGATTGCTTTGTGGACCCGCTTACCGGTCACGATCACTTCCCGGCCTTGAGTATGGTCATGCGGGGGCGGACCGCTTACTCGGGCAACGGTCTGGCCGAGATCGGCGTCGTGAGTGCCCACTACGGACCGAACTGCGAGATCGAAATCGAGAACACCACCTCGGCTCACGGAATTTGGTCCATGTCCGATCGGCTGATCATGCCCGAGGGTGGTCCGGTGCGTGAGTTGCTCGGACATGGCCACTACCACGAGACGTACGTCAAGGTCGAAGACAACTGGTACATCAAGACTTTGCGGCTCGTCAGGACACGCGTCGAAGCCGTTCCTGCCGCCTAAGATGCACTGGGCGCGCCTCCGACGTCGCTCCAGCGCAGGACCTTGCGGGCCGTTGCGCCCAGGATCCACCGCTTCTCCTCCGCGTCGAGTTCGGGTTCGTCGCGCAAGTAGGTGAGCATGTCTGCCCAATTGCGGTGAGGCAGAACTGTATTGTCGCTGGCCCACATGATCCGGTCGGCTCCGAAAGCCGCGATGGCCTTCCTGAGCAGTGGTCTGAGCGGTTCGTAGGGATAACCCGCGATGCCGAACCGATCCTGCGCATGGCTCCACTTGAGGATCACGTTCGGATGCTCCGCAAGCTTTAGCACCTCATCGAAGTAAGCAGGCTCCAGCGTCCTTGCGGCATCCTGTTCCGGGCGGTCGAACGGGATCGTCGGAAAACCCATGCCGCAGTGATCAATCACAAAGGTCAGGCGGGGGTACCGGGCAATGTAGCGCGGCATGGCCTCTGCGAAGCCGGGCACGAAGAAGCAAACCGGCAACCCGATATCCTGCGCCAGATCCAGAACGGCATCGTGCGAGCCTTCCGCGAAGCTGCGCGCCTCGTCCATGGTCCAGACCGGCTGCAGGCGAAACGCCCGCGCGCCCGGCGACGAAGCGACGCTCCGCATGACGCATTCCAGCTCCGGGTCGCGCGGGTCGATGCGCACCAGGTAGCCGAAGCGGTCGGGATGCAGCAGGCTGGCTTCCGTCGCGGTCGGCCATGCAGCGCGCCAGGCTCCGTTCGGCAGGAGGTGTCCCGGCTGGATATGGCTCGGATGAGACTGGCTGAACTCACCCCAGAACTCGTCGATGAGCAACGATCGGATGCCCAGCGCATCCATCGCACAAAGCGTCGCGTCGATCTTGCCGCGGCCGACGTGAACCTGCGTGTCAACGATATCCATCTTGTTCCTTTCGCATAACCGGCCCGCGCGGGGAGACAGGATCGTGAAGCCAGTTCAGCGCGAGCCGAACGCATAGCGCAGGGTCAGCCGGAACTCGCGCCGAAGCTGTCTGCCGAACTCTTCGCGAAGGCGTCCATGGCCACCGGGACCCGGCAGCCCCTTCATTCGCAGAAACCCGGTCGGGCCATAGAGTGCCCACCGTCGAGGCCCGGTGCGGTGGCCGCATATGCCAGGGAGGAGGCTCCGGCCGACGCAGACTGACCAAGCGACGGGCCGATAATCCGCGCCGCGAGCATGCTGCCGCAAAGGTGGCTTGCAGCAGTTTGGACGAACAATAAGCCTTTCCTGGGCAATAGCTCTCCTCGCCTTGTCAGTCGGAACGATCGTGGCCTTCGTCGTGAACGGTCTTTTCGAGATCCTTGCTTGGTGGCGTGTCAGGACAAGTCCGCCAAGTCGGCGTCGACCGCGTCGAGCGCTGCATCCGTGAACTGGTCGGCGGCGAAGGCCTGGACCGCGCGTAAGGTCATGCCCTTGGCCATGCCGATCTGCGGGTTGTCCGACATGCCCGGAAAATGCTTCTCCAGCACGGCCCGCGCCGCATTGTCGCCCAGCAGGTCGCCGATGCGGCTGCTCGCGGTCGACCAGGACTTCGCTGCAGCGGGAGCCGCCTCCTGCTTCACCGGGGCGACGAAGCCCTCGGCCGGGGTCAGCTTGATGTGCATCTTGTCGAGTCCGCGGATGATGAAGCTCGGCTCGTAGTTCAGGTCCGAAACACCGTTCGGGTGCCTTTCGAGATCGAGTTCGATCTTCGACGTCATCTCGAGGAACTTCTGCATGATCACGCGCACTTCCACGCGGGCCAGCGGAGCGCCGGCGCAGACGTGCTTGCCACGACCGAAGCCGACATGCTCGGCCACTCTCTTGCGGCCGACGACCAGTTCGTTGGGATTGTCCCACCGGCGCGGATCGCGGTTTGCGGCCGATAGGGCGACCAGGATCTTGGTGCCGGCGGGAATCTCAACATCGCCGATCTTCGCATCCTTGCGGGCGAGGCGGGCGGTCTGCTTGGTCGATCCTTCGATGCGCAGCATTTCCTCCAGGAAAGGACCTATCAGCTTGGGATCGGCGCGCAGGCGGCTCTGCAGTTCCTGGTCCATGACCAGATGCTTCATCGAATTGCCGATCAGCTTGGCAGAAGTGTCCTGGCCGGCACCAAACATGAACATGCCAAGCTGGACGAGATCATAGATGTCGGGCGTCGAGCCATCGTTGTACTTGGCATGGGCGAACTCGGTCAGGATGTCGTCGCGCGGATTGGCGCGGCGATCGGCCAGGTAACCGTAGAAATAAGTGCCCATGACTGCGAAGGGATGCTCTTCCCCACCCGCCATCGGATCGGTGCCGTCGAGCGCGCCGGGGACCGGCCCCTTGGCGATTGCGTCCATGAAGATCTGGCGGTCTTCCGTTGGCACGCCGAGCAGGTCGGCGACAACCTGCGTAACGAAAGGCGTGGCGATCTTGCCGATCAGCTCGACGCCGCCATCGGCAACGGCACTGCCGACCATCTCGTTGCAATAGTCCTCGATGAACTGCTCGCTCGCTTTCAGGCGCGAGGGCACGAACAGCGTATTGATGAATGCGCGCAGCTTGGTGTGCGGCTCGTCGTCGAGATTCACGACCTGGTCGCCGCCTGCGAAGTTCTTGCGATGCGCCTCGATCTGGGCCGTGATGTCGGCGCCATGCGGCGTGAACGGCAGCGGTGCCGACGCGCCCTGCAGGCCGATGACCGCCGAAAACGACTCGTGGTCGCGCAATACCTGCAGCGCCTCCTCGAACCCGGTGACGATGTAGTAGTCCTTGCCCGGCGGACGGTAGATCGGGCCCTGCTCGCGGATCGCATTGAAGAAGGCGTAGGGCTCCTTCAGAACCTCGGGATCTGAGAAATAGTCGCGCTCGATCAGTGGGGTCGTCACGGGTAGTCTCCTCTCTGGGGCAGCGGCTTTGCCTTGTCCGTCACGGCGGTGTGCGCCACGAGGAACGAGGGAATAGTCGAGTCCCATTTTTATGCGATACAGTGTCGCATAGTAAGGAGGCCCGGGTGGCGTCAAGCGCGAAGGATGCACGGGCGATACGGTCGAGCGCGGCTCTGCGCGATGCGCTGCTACGCCTGCTGGACGACAGGCCGTTCGATCAGATCACCGTGCGCGACATCTGCGCCGAGGCGGCGGTGCACTATGCCACCTTCTTCCGCCATCATGCGGGCAAGGAGGCGCTGCTCGACCATATCGCGGCGGAGCAAATCTCCACGCTGGTAGACCTGACGCTGCCATTCCACGAGCCGATGGAAGAAGGCCGCGGGTTCCAAATGCTGTGCGAATACGTTGAGGAGCACCGCGGCCTATGGGCGACCCTGCTTAACGGCGGAGCTGGCGCGGCGATGCGCGAGGAATGGCTGCGCCGCGCGCGGCTCGTATCCGAAACGCGCGAGCCGGTGAGCATGTGGCTGCCCAAGGACCTGGGCGTGGTCTGCTCGGTGGCGCTAATCGTCGAGACCGTATCGTGGTGGCTGAAGCAGCCGACCGGCGAATGGGCGGCGGATCAGGTCGCGGCGATCTTGCACCGGCTGGTGACATCCTCAACTTTGGCGGCGAATTGACAGCTTCAGCATAGGCCGCCGCAAGGTGGGCCTTCGGCGATCCAAGTGCCAACTGCTCTCCACATGATGCACCTGGGTCTTTGAGGGCTACGGCCTAGCTCACAAGGACCTCGATCGATTAGGTGGCGTCTCAGGCTGAAGTGATTGTGTATGTCGGCGTGAACTGAAGCGGACTTCTGCAGCGTCTTCATCTGCCTGAACTTGAGCGTCGCCCGCTCTCGTCGTCGGAACGGCAGGTGCGAGTTCTCGACCCGGTTGTTGGCCCAGCGACCGACGTCCTGCTTATCCCGATTGCCAAGCTCGGTCATTGCTGCACCGTGGGAGCGCAGCCATCTGTTGTGATCGCCTCAGGCGGACCATGCCGCTTCAGCGCCTTCTTCATGAAGGTCAGCGTCGCCCGTTTGTCGCGGGTTTTCGTGACGAAGCTCTCGAGCACCTCGCCCTCGTGACCGACGGCACGCCACAGGTAGACCATCTCGCCGTTCAGCTTAACGTACATTTTCGTCCAGATGCCACGCCAGTGGCGAAACCCGCGCATGCGGCTTACCCGGTTGCGCCTGACTTCGCCTGCGAACATCGGCCCGAACCCGTTCCACCACAGCCGCACCGTTTCGTGGCAGGTGTCGATCCCTCGCTCGAACAGAAGGTCCTCCACGTTGCGCAGGCTAGAGCGGATTCTGATCAGTCTGGATCATAGCCGCATGAGCTGAAGTAGTTGGCGCACTCGTCGGGGCGGAAGAGATCGACGAGTTTTCCGATGAAGCTCCAGAGGCCGGAGACGGTGCGCTCGCCGGCTTTTCTGAGCATGGCCTTGAGACGGGAGAAGGCCTTCTCGATCGGATTGAAGTCGGGGCTGTAGGGCGGGAGGAAGCGCAGAGACGCGCCTGCGTCCTCGATCATCGCGAGGACTGATGCGCGCTTGTGGCTGGAGAGATTGTCCATGATGACGATGTCGCCCGGCCTGAGTTCGGGCACGAGCACCTGGCGGACATAGGCCTCGAACCATTCGCCGTTGATCGGCCCGTCTAGCACCATCGGCGCGATCATCCCGCTCATGCGCAGTCCCGCGACCAGCGTCGTGGTCTTGCGGTGACCATGCGGGGAGCCCATCCGCAACCGCTCACCTCGCGGAGCACGACCATGGCTGCGGGTCATGTTGGTCGCGGTCCAGGTCTCGTCGATGAACACCAGGCGTTTGGGATCGAGATCGCACTGACCATCGAACCAGGCATGGCGCTGCCTCAGGACGTCGGGCCGGTCCTGCTCGATCGCGTGCCCGGTCTTTTTTTCCGCGTGATGCCGTGGCGCGCGAAGAAGCGGTGCAGCGTCGAGTTCGCGACTGAAAGGCCGATGCCGGCCAGCGCCACTCGCAACTCGTCGAGTGTGATGTCCTGCTGCGCTTCCCACAGCGCCAGCACCTCGTTGCGCCGCTCCTCAATCCGGTGCGAGCGCATGTCACCGCCCTGGGGCTTGGGCGCGAAGTTACCGGTCGCCGTTCGTTGAGCCTGCCAGCGGATCGCAGTCGAAGGCGCTACTCCAAACCGCACCGCAGCCGCCCGCCTGCTCATCCCGCCATCAATCGCCGCCAGCAACCGCAACCGCAGATCCATTGAAAGTGGCTGACCCATCTGATGCCGGCCTCCATCCCCAGCCAGCATCGTGAATCAGATTTCCGACGGCTTGGGAATCCCTCACGATTCAGGTCGGTCAGAAAACGCTCTA
>NZ_JBFNXR010000026.1:0-8415 GCF_040813635.1 Novosphingobium rhizovicinum
TGACCTGACCCCCAGCTTTCCTCCAGCTGGGATTAGAGCCGGGCGGTTGTTTTGCGCATGAGCGCGGTTGAAGCAATGGGCTGCGCAGCGGAGCCCGTAGGGCGTAGCGGAGCAGGCCATTGCTGTTGCAGTTCGGCGGCGAACGCCGCCGGGGTGTCGTATCCAAGGGCCGAGTGCGGCCTCTCCCGGTTGTAGTCTTCCACCCACGCGGCGATCTCGGCGCGGGCGTGATCGAGGCTGAGGAAGAGCGTCTCATTGAGCAGCTCATCGCGCATGCGGCCGTTGAAGCTCTCGACATAGCCGTTCTGCATCGGCTTGCCGGGCGCGATGTAGTGCCACTCCACGCCAATTTCCCCGCACCATGCCAGCACGGCGTTGGAGGTCAGTTCCGTGCCGTTATCGCTGACGATCATCCCCGGCTTGCCACGCTTCGCGATCAGCTCGGTCAGCTCGCGCACCACCCGGCGCCCGGAGATCGACGTGTCCGGCACCGCTGCCAGGCACTCCCTGGTCACGTCATCGACGACGTTGAGCACACGGAACCGCCGGCCCGACGCCATCTGGTCGTGCACGAAGTCCAGGCTCCAGCGTTGGTTCGGCAGGGCCAGAACCGGTGCCGGCGCCCTCGCGCCGATCGCACGTCTGCGGCTGCGCCGCCGCCTGACAGCCAGTCCTTCCTCCCGATAGATCCGCTGGGTCTTCTTCCGGTTGATCATCACGCCCTCCCGGCGCAGCAGGATATGCAGCCTGCGATAGCCGAACCGCCGGCGTTGGTTCGCCAGCTCGCGCAGCTTCTCTCTCAATTCGGCATCGTCGGCCCGCGTCGAGCGGTAGCGCACGCCCTTGCGATCGGCACCAACGACACGGCACGCCCGCCGCTCGCTCATCCCGTGGCAGGCCCGGAGATGAGCCACAGCTTCCCGCTTGGCGGCGGGCGTCACCACTTTTTTGACAGAAGATCCTTCAGCGCAGCCTGGTCCAGCATCGCATCGGCCAGCAGCCGCTTGAGCTTCGCGTTCTCGTCCTCGAGTGCCTTCAGCCGCCGAGCCTCGGATACCTCGAGCCCGCCATACTTCGACTTCCAGTTGTAGATCGTCGCTTCCGACACCCCGTGCCGGCGTGCCAGGTCTGCGGTCTTCGCCCCTGCCTCGGCTTCCTTCAGCACGCCGATGATCTGCTCTTCTGAAAACCTCTTACGCTTCATCTCGTCCGTCCTTCCATGGACCGGACTCTAATCGAGCGTGGAGGAAAATCAGGGGGTCAGGTCACCCCCCATACCGCAACAGCGAAATTAAAAGTCTGGAAATGAGGACGTTCGTTGGTGCATGATCGCAACAAAGAGCTGTTAGCTCCATAACCTCAACCTACCCGGGGTTGCGTGACAACGCCGAGGCGGAGGATAGTGAAAGAACTATGAGCCAACTCATACCTGTAATTCTATGCGGCGGTAGCGGCACACGGCTGTGGCCTCGAAGCAGGGCAGTCAAACCCAAGCCTTTTCTCCCCTTGGTCAACGACCACACGTTGTTCGAAGCAACACTGAGACGATGCCCGAGGGACAAGGGTTTTGCCGCGCCCGTTGTCGTGACAGGGGCTTCTCATCTTGAGTTTGTTGAGGCCCAGCTCGGACAGCAAAACGAGGCTAAGATCATCGTCGAACCCGTCGGCCGCAATACTGCGGCGGCAATCGCGCTTGCGGCGTTGCGGCTTCCGGAAGACGCGATAATGCTGGTCTGTCCCAGCGATCATCATATCGGCGACCCGCAAGCGTTTGCACAGGCTGCGTGCAATGCAGCAGAGCTGGCGCAGGAGGGTTGGCTTGTTTCCTTCGGGATCGAAGCCACGTCTCCCGAGACCGGCTTCGGCTACCTCAAGCGGGGCGCGCCTATCAACGAGCACGGCTTTCGCACTGAGCAGTTCATCGAGAAGCCAGATCTGGATCGCGCCAAGGCTTTCCTGGCCGAGGGCATCTATGCCTGGAATGGCGGAATATTTGCATTCCGCGTAAGCGACTTCCTGCGTGAGCTATGCGCCCACCGTCCCAACCTACTCGAGCAAGTACGAGAGGCGGTTGCCCGGGGCTGGGAAGAGGGACATAGTTTTCACCCCGATGCTTCAGCGTTCGCCGAGGTGGAAAGCGAGTCCGTCGATTACGCGGTGATGGAGAACACGCAACGAGCAGCAATGGTGCCTGCCGATATGGCTTGGTCAGACATTGGCAATTGGCAGGCGCTGCATGCCGCACGTGAGCGCGATCAGGCGGGTAACTCAGTACGTGGTAATGTCGAACTGGTCGATTGCCGAAACGTCTTGGCCGACAGTGATGGGCCGCGGATTTCCGTGATCGGGCTGTCGGATGTCTACATCGTGGTAGATGGCAATGACGTTATGATTACGACGGCTGCAGGCACGCAGCAGGTTGGCAAGCTCACAGGAGCCGTCAACCAATGAGTGGTCCGCTGTCTATGCGACTGATTGAGAAGCCGTGGGGGTGCGCCGTTCTACCGGCGCCCTTTGTCGCTCCCGCTGGGCAGCGGATCGGCGAAATCTGGTTCGAGCCACCCCCAGAATTACCAGAGCTTCTGGTCAAGTACATTTTCACCAGTGAGGCACTGTCCGTGCAGGTCCACCCGTCGGACGCACAAACGTTGGCCAATGGCATTGGAGAGCAAGGGAAGGAAGAATGCTGGCTGATCGTTGACAGCGAACCAGGCGCCAAGCTCGGTATCGGTTTTCGGCAGAACCTTGATCAGGAGGCAATGCGCCGAGCCGCGCTTGATGGCTCCATCGAGAACCTGATGGAGTGGCACACCGTATCGGCAGGAGACTTCTTCTATATCCCGGCCAACACAGTCCACGCCATCGGTGCGGGGATCAGCCTGATTGAAGTGCAGCAAAACTCCGACATTACCTATCGTCTTTATGACTACGGGCGCCCGCGTGAGTTGCACCTGGACGAAGGCATGGCAATTGCGAAGGGCGAGCCATACCCGCAGGCCTGCAAGGGTAAGGCGCCTGCTGGCAACTCGGCGTCACTGGTGAGCGGTCCGCTGTTTATGCTCGACCAAGTAGCGGGCGCTCCCGATTCCGGCACACGTGACCGCTACAAAGGTCGCTTGCTTGTTATTCCGCGCGAGGGCCCGGTCCATGTCGCTGGAATGGAGATTGCACCTGGCGGCTGCGCCCTTGCTGACAGCATCGCTGACGTGGATTTCGCCAGTTCAGGACTGAGCCTTATTGCAGCCCCCTGCGAGTAATCGGCGCCATCCGCATCGATCCAGTGGCCGGTTCCGTCCAGTAATGCCATTCTTTAGCCGAGAACACGCCTATGACCGAGATGATAGACACGTCGATTAGGGTTCGGCGCATCGGCAAGATCGACGTTGCGGTGTTGGAGAAGGAGCAAGCTTTGTCGCTCGCCCTTGCTGCCGTTGCGGTGAAACGCCCCTACATGATCGGGTTTGCTAATGCCCACACCGTCAACATGGCGCGAAAGACAGAGGGCTTCGCACGCGCGCTGCAGCGAGCTCTCGTGCTAAACGACGGGATCGGCGTCGATTTGGCAAGCCGGTGGCTCTACCGCAGTTCTTTTCCTGCCAATCTTAATGGCACCGACTTTGTTCCTGAATTGCTGGACCGGCTGCCTAGGGGGACGCGCCTTTTTCTTCTGGGTGCTGCGCCTGGAGTGGCCGAACGTGCGGCCCAAGCCATAGGCTTGCAGCACAAGCATATTGAGGTTGTCGGCATCCAGCATGGTTTCTTTGCGGAAGAAGACGAGTCAGATCTCATAAGTCGGATTGCCACGTCGGGTGCCGAGGTCGTCCTCGTCGCCATGGGACACCCGCGCCAGGAAATATGGGTCGCTAAGAACATAGACCGCCTCCACGCCACGGTTATGTGCGTGGGCGCACTGATCGACTTCTATGCCGGCACGGCGCGGCGAGCGCCTTTATGGGTGCGTCAGTTGCGCATGGAATGGATCTTTCGCTTTCTCCTCGAGCCGAGGCGGTTGGCCCACCGTTACCTGATTGGTAATGCCACCTTCCTTGCGTCTATGGCGACGTCAGATCGTCGCGAAGGCACGATTCCAGCCATTCCCGGCCAAAGCTGATGTCGGTCGATGCGGGATGTGGAGGAGGGGTGAGAGCCGAACCCGCCCCGGCTTTTTCTGCTCTTCACGCACTATAGATTAGCGGACCGTCACCACTTTAACGTCGACTGCATCGGCCACCTTCTTCCACGCCTGATCGCTGGTCCACGCAGGCAGACCGTCTCGCCGGGCGAGTGCAAGACAGAAGCGATCTCTTATCGACAAACCCGCTTCCGCCGTCTCTGTCCGCATGCGACCGGCTAGCTGCGCCAATGCTTTCTCGACGGGTACTACCGTCATCGGCAGCGGATCAAGCATGGCATCCACTTCGCGCTCAGGCATGCCGGCATGAACAAAGTGACTGACCACCTCGGCGTAATTGACAGAGGTGATCCGTGCACCGGCGATGGCGCCAGCAACCTTGGCGGCACCGCGCTCTCCCTTGAGCATCGCTAGCAATGCCGAGGCATCAAGCACCAGCTCGCTCATTCCCCGCTCTCCTCGCGCCGACGGGCAAGAAAGGCGTCAACTGATGCCTCGGGGTTGTCGGCCGTGTAGCGCTTGGCCAAGGCTTGAGCGCGAGCCACAGCTTGAGCGGCTGTGCGCAAAACCACTCCGTCGTCAGTTTCATCGAGATAGACTGCACCGCCACCGGTGAGTCCCAAGCGCTTCCGGATATCAGCCGGAAGGCTCATCCGTCCATTTTGGTGTTATATTGACTTGGATGGTCATTGTTGGCTCAGATTTAGATGTGAGGAACGCTGCGACGTTTATCCTTAAAAGGTCATGTGTGCAACGAAGACGCTTACGTGCCTCAGCATAGACAGTATGACACACATGTCGCCCCCCTGGCACTGGAAGATCAGCACTTTCCATAATGTGGGGATCAGATTGCGAAGATGCGGCAAGCATTGCAAAGTTGGGCTTCGAAGCAACATCATGTACCAGTGTTCGCCCAGATGGCATCAGAGCCACTATCATGGTGCGAGGTGCGGGTCTGTTGCCACAGCGCCGTGCCCGCGACCGGCATCCGCTCACGCCGGATCAACGGCTGATTGCGTCCTTGGCTCGCGCTGCGCCGCCGCACCTGCCGCCGATTAGTGCCTTGGGCCTCGAGACCGCACTTGAAGCCATGGCGCCAGCCTCCAAGCTGGCAATTGTTGCCGATCTCGACTGCTTGCTTGCTTGGTGCACCGCCAAATACCGGCGTGCCTTGCCGGCCCACCCGGAAGATATTGTCCGTTATTTGCGATCGCTCGAGGCTGATGGCAAAAAGCCTGCCACCTTGGCCCGGCGTATTGCCAGTATCGCTACCATCCATCGCATGTTGGAGATCGGGGGTGAAGTTCTGCCCACAAGCGCACCTATGGTGCGCAATGCGCTACGTGCCGTCCGAAGACGTCGGGGCGCGGCACAGCGGCAAGCGGCAAGCGGCTCCGCTGTGTTTTGGCAGCAGCCTTGGCGAAACCCAAGGCTTCGATATCGGCTATGCTTGAGGTCTGCGGCGACGACCTTCAGGGCTTGCGCAATGCTGCCCTGCTCTCAGTGGGATACGATGCAGGGTTGCGTGTCAGCGAACTCACCGCTGTCGAAGAAGGACGTACGTCCGCAAGCCGATGGCACCGGGCTACTTCATCTCCCACGGTCAAAAACCGATCAAGACGGCCTTGGCGCTTGGGCTTGGTTATCGGCTGACACTATGCGTCGTGTTGCGGCTTGGCGCGCAGAGAGTGGCATCAGCGAGGGTGTGCTATTTCGGCGCGTCGGGATTGATCGGCGACGGCAGCGGGCCAAGGAGATTGCTGATGCCCGGTGGGGCGACGCATCAGATGACGCTGTGCTGCTGGTCACGTACACCGTTGGTGACCGCCCGCTGACGCGCCAAGGTGTAACCGGCATCTATCGGCGCATTGCCTTCGCCGCGGCTGCGGCAGGGTTGGTAGATGCCCCCCCCGGGTGAACTCAACGCGACGATTGCGGCCCTATCACCCCACAGCCTGCGGGTCGGACTAACGCAGGATCTGTTCGCAGCTGGCGAGGACGGGGCAGGTATTGCGCTCACATTACGCTGGTCCTCGCCGTCTACAGCGCTGCGCTATGGGCGCCAATTGCAGGTGCAAAGTGGCGTTGCTGCGCGTGTACTATCGCGGGTACGGTCGTAATTGGATGATTATAGTCTGGCGTGCAGGGGCTGACGTTTCCCTGAGGGACCCGTGGCGTGAAGGCCCTCAGCTTCGGAGTTCGATCAGCCCTGGTTCTTCCTACATCCATGTGAAATCATGGATCGCCAGCGCCAGTTTTTGCCGAACCGTTTCGCGATACTTGAGCCAGTCGGCGACTTTTGTCTGACGCGCGCTGCCGACACCGCTCGAATGGAGGAACAGCATGATCTCGCGTATGATCTTCTGCTCGGCCCACCCAAGCACAATGCGGCCGGCTAGCGCGGGTCCGATACCGGCAATCGCGCGCAGGCGGTCGGGCGTCTGCTCGATCATGTCGAACACATGCGCCCCGAACGCAGAGACAAGCTTGCGGGCGTAGACAGGGCCAATCCCCCGGATCATGCCCGATCCCAAATATTTCTCGATGCCTTCGGTTGTCGTCGGCGCACTCACGCGCAGGAACTCTGCCCGAAACTGGAGACCATGGTCGCGATCATTGGTCCAGGATCCGGTGGCCTGAACCGCTTCACCCGCCGATACCATCGGAGCCTGACCGATGAGGGTGATCAGGTCCCGCTGCCCTCGTACCTTCACGCGCAGCACGCAGAAGCCGCTGTCGGCATTATGGGAGGTGACGCGCTCGACCAGGCCGCCCAGTTGTTCGCTTGGCGACGCTGTGCGGTCGCCTGCGGATCGAGTGCTTCGATATCCGACGCGGGCGATACTGGTCAGGATCTGGTGCCGACGAGTGAGCGCGGCCGGGCGCTACAGGGCTCTTTTGACCAGCGCTCGTCCGGTCAGCCTCTCGAACCTCAAAACCTAAACGACGTTTTGAATGCTACGTGACAGCGGCGAGTTACCGAACCTTCTTATCCGCCGAGGAACGCAGCGCCCCTGACCTGACCCCCAGCTTTCCTCCAGCTGGGATTAGAGCCGGGCGGTTGTTTTGCGCATGAGCGCGGTTGAAGCAATGGGCTGCGCAGCGGAGCCCGTAGGGCGTAGCGGAGCAGGCCATTGCTGTTGCAGTTCGGCGGCGAACGCCGCCGGGGTGTCGTATCCAAGGGCCGAGTGCGGCCTCTCCCGGTTGTAGTCTTCCACCCACGCGGCGATCTCGGCGCGGGCGTGATCGAGGCTGAGGAAGAGCGTCTCATTGAGCAGCTCATCGCGCATGCGGCCGTTGAAGCTCTCGACATAGCCGTTCTGCATCGGCTTGCCGGGCGCGATGTAGTGCCACTCCACGCCAATTTCCCCGCACCATGCCAGCACGGCGTTGGAGGTCAGTTCCGTGCCGTTATCGCTGACGATCATCCCCGGCTTGCCACGCTTCGCGATCAGCTCGGTCAGCTCGCGCACCACCCGGCGCCCGGAGATCGACGTGTCCGGCACCGCTGCCAGGCACTCCCTGGTCACGTCATCGACGACGTTGAGCACACGGAACCGCCGGCCCGACGCCATCTGGTCGTGCACGAAGTCCAGGCTCCAGCGTTGGTTCGGCAGGGCCAGAACCGGTGCCGGCGCCCTCGCGCCGATCGCACGTCTGCGGCTGCGCCGCCGCCTGACAGCCAGTCCTTCCTCCCGATAGATCCGCTGGGTCTTCTTCCGGTTGATCATCACGCCCTCCCGGCGCAGCAGGATATGCAGCCTGCGATAGCCGAACCGCCGGCGTTGGTTCGCCAGCTCGCGCAGCTTCTCTCTCAATTCGGCATCGTCGGCCCGCGTCGAGCGGTAGCGCACGCCCTTGCGATCGGCACCAACGACACGGCACGCCCGCCGCTCGCTCATCCCGTGGCAGGCCCGGAGATGAGCCACAGCTTCCCGCTTGGCGGCGGGCGTCACCACTTTTTTGACAGAAGATCCTTCAGCGCAGCCTGGTCCAGCATCGCATCGGCCAGCAGCCGCTTGAGCTTCGCGTTCTCGTCCTCGAGTGCCTTCAGCCGCCGAGCCTCGGATACCTCGAGCCCGCCATACTTCGACTTCCAGTTGTAGATCGTCGCTTCCGACACCCCGTGCCGGCGTGCCAGGTCTGCGGTCTTCGCCCCTGCCTCGGCTTCCTTCAGCACGCCGATGATCTGCTCTTCTGAAAACCTCTTACGCTTCATCTCGTCCGTCCTTCCATGGACCGGACTCTAATCGAGCGTGGAGGAAAATCAGGGGGTCAGGTCA
>NZ_JBFNXR010000027.1:0-7565 GCF_040813635.1 Novosphingobium rhizovicinum
TGACCTGACCCCCAGCTTTCCTCCAGCTGGGATTAGAGCCGGGCGGTTGTTTTGCGCATGAGCGCGGTTGAAGCAATGGGCTGCGCAGCGGAGCCCGTAGGGCGTAGCGGAGCAGGCCATTGCTGTTGCAGTTCGGCGGCGAACGCCGCCGGGGTGTCGTATCCAAGGGCCGAGTGCGGCCTCTCCCGGTTGTAGTCTTCCACCCACGCGGCGATCTCGGCGCGGGCGTGATCGAGGCTGAGGAAGAGCGTCTCATTGAGCAGCTCATCGCGCATGCGGCCGTTGAAGCTCTCGACATAGCCGTTCTGCATCGGCTTGCCGGGCGCGATGTAGTGCCACTCCACGCCAATTTCCCCGCACCATGCCAGCACGGCGTTGGAGGTCAGTTCCGTGCCGTTATCGCTGACGATCATCCCCGGCTTGCCACGCTTCGCGATCAGCTCGGTCAGCTCGCGCACCACCCGGCGCCCGGAGATCGACGTGTCCGGCACCGCTGCCAGGCACTCCCTGGTCACGTCATCGACGACGTTGAGCACACGGAACCGCCGGCCCGACGCCATCTGGTCGTGCACGAAGTCCAGGCTCCAGCGTTGGTTCGGCAGGGCCAGAACCGGTGCCGGCGCCCTCGCGCCGATCGCACGTCTGCGGCTGCGCCGCCGCCTGACAGCCAGTCCTTCCTCCCGATAGATCCGCTGGGTCTTCTTCCGGTTGATCATCACGCCCTCCCGGCGCAGCAGGATATGCAGCCTGCGATAGCCGAACCGCCGGCGTTGGTTCGCCAGCTCGCGCAGCTTCTCTCTCAATTCGGCATCGTCGGCCCGCGTCGAGCGGTAGCGCACGCCCTTGCGATCGGCACCAACGACACGGCACGCCCGCCGCTCGCTCATCCCGTGGCAGGCCCGGAGATGAGCCACAGCTTCCCGCTTGGCGGCGGGCGTCACCACTTTTTTGACAGAAGATCCTTCAGCGCAGCCTGGTCCAGCATCGCATCGGCCAGCAGCCGCTTGAGCTTCGCGTTCTCGTCCTCGAGTGCCTTCAGCCGCCGAGCCTCGGATACCTCGAGCCCGCCATACTTCGACTTCCAGTTGTAGATCGTCGCTTCCGACACCCCGTGCCGGCGTGCCAGGTCTGCGGTCTTCGCCCCTGCCTCGGCTTCCTTCAGCACGCCGATGATCTGCTCTTCTGAAAACCTCTTACGCTTCATCTCGTCCGTCCTTCCATGGACCGGACTCTAATCGAGCGTGGAGGAAAATCAGGGGGTCAGGTCACCCCCAGTGTCGATTTCAGGACCACTTTTTCAGAAGCGGTAACGTGATGTAAAGCAATTTGCTTTACCTCTCCTTTTAATCGTTGCCTAACTTTTGGAGCGAACCTGTGAAGATTGCCTGTCAAGAAGCAGCTACTCCTTCGGCGCAACCGATATCATTCTCGTCTCGAACCGCTAAGTCGCAACGTCGGACGCGTCCGACCGACCTGTTTTCGCTAGACCAGCTCGACGTGAGTTGGGATCAAAGTACAACCACACTTTGGACCTACATGGATCCGAAGGGGCGGCCCAGTTTTAGCCCGGAACTCCTGAACGACATTGCCACTTGGCAAGCGGAGGTTGAAGAGGCATGTCTGAGCGGCGACCTCAACATCCGCTACGCAGTTCTCGGCTCTCGCTTTCCAGGCGTGTTTTCTCTGGGAGGCGATCTCGAGCTGTTTTCGGCCTGCATACAAGAAGGCGACCGGGATGCGCTTGTTCGATATGGCCGCGAATGTGTGCGTATCTTGTACCGCTATACGGTCGGTCTCGACCTTCCGCTCGTCACAATCGGGCTTGTCCAAGGAGATGCATTCGGCGGCGGCTTTGAGTCTTTGCTCTCCTTCAACGTTGTAGTCGCGGAGCGGGGGACTTCTTTTGGTCTTCCGGAGACCCTGTTTGGTCTTTTCCCCGGAATGGGAGCACATTGCTTCTTATCTAGACGGTTGGGCTCTGCCCAAGCTGAGCGCTTGATCCTCAGCGGAAGGACGTACACGGCCGAGGAGATGTACGATCTTGGAATTGTTCATGCGCTGGCGGAGCCGGGTCAAGGGCGCCGTGTTGTCGAGGAGTACATTATTCAGAACGTTCGCCGGCATAGCGGCCACTGTGCCATCTATCGGGCGTCGCGTGCCGTAAGCCCTGTGACTTTAGGTGAGCTCGAATTGATCGTCGATATGTGGGCAGACGCAGCACTAAAACTAAGTCCTACGGATCTTAAAATGATGCGGCGCCTGGTTAATGCGCAGGATCGCCTTCGCAATGAGCGTCGAAGCTAAGTCAGTGAGGCAGTTCGAGCATCTCGGCCCGCGCTGAGCAGCTGGCAGCGCAGTTCCTTGGCCGCCATTGGCTTAAAAAACCAGTGACCTTGTCCAGCAGAACACCGTGCCCGGGTAATCTGATCGAGTTGAGCTTGCGTTTCGATGCGTTCAGCAATGGTCTCGAGACCCAGGGCCGCTGCCAGCTCGACTATTGTCTGGATGATAGCCATGGGGGCGGATCCATGATCAAGATCCTCCACAAAGCATCCGTCGATCTTCAACGTCTGGAAGGGGAACTTTGTGAGGTAGCTAAGTGAGGAAAACCCCGTCCCAAAATCATCGAGTGTCGTGCGCACGCCAAGCTCATTGATCGATTGAAGCACGTTGAGCGTGTCCTCATCGTCTTCCACCAGCATGGTTTCAGTCACCTCGAGTTCTAATTGCCCGGCGTAAATGCCCGAAGCTTCGAGTGCTGAGCGGACTAGCGCAGCGAACCTGTGGTTGCGAAGCTGAGCCGCCGAGACATTCACAGCAACACGAACATTGCTGGGCCACCGGCCGGCCTCATGGCACGCCTCACGTAGGACCCATTCACCAATGGCGTCCATCAGATTAATTTGCTCGGCGGCGGGCACGAACTCCGCGGGGGAGACTGAGCCAAGGGCACGATTGTTCCACCTCAGGAGAGCCTCGCAAGATGTAATTTCACCGGACTGGAGACTCACAACAGGCTGATAGAATACCTCGAACTCGCCTCGATGTAATGCAAAGCGCAGCTCCCTTTCCAACATCCGCCTGCGCTGTACCAACTCGTCTGTGGCAGCCTCGTAGCAGCAGACGGTGCCTCGTCCGCTCGCCTTTGCCCGATACAAGGCTAGATCAGCTCGCGCGAGCAATTCGCCACTTACTAGACAATCATCTGTAGCCACAGCGACGCCCACCGAGGCGGTCACCTCTAGCGTGCTCGCACCAACTCTAAAGGGTTGGGCTACTGATTTGAGAATTCCCTTACCGATTGCCTCCACGTCTGCTCCATCCTCGGACCGCGTCAGGACGACGAACTCATCTCCTCCTACGCGTGCAGCAAGGCTATCGGTGCCGCTGAAGTGCGCCGTAAGCCTCCTCCCGATTTCGGAGAGGAGTGCATCCCCAGCCATATGTCCGTGCGTATCGTTAACTTCCTTGAAGTGGTCCAGATCAAACCAATGAACGGCCAGAAGGTCATGAGCCTTATGCGCGTTCAGACACGCCTCTAGTTGCTCGTTGAAATACATCCTGTTGGGTAAGCCGGTTAGACAGTCCTCACGGGCCAACCGCGCTTGGGTCTCAGCGAGCTCTGCCTTTTCATGCGCCAAAGTTAGCGCGTCGATTATCATGCGATGAGTTTTGACGCTTATATCCACCATGGCAAAGCTAAGTACAACGATAGTACAAGCTAACGCCCATGCATTTGGACGATCGGAGGCAATGAGTACGACCGCAATCGGCGATAGTGCAAGTCCAAGCTGGACAAGTGCTATCCGTGACAAACCAGCATTCCGAGCAGAGATCCCCGCTGCATACCCGATGGCTGTTGCTACGGCCAAAAGATGAAGGCCTTCGTCGGACGAGCGTAGAAGAGTAAGCGCACCGACTAAGCCCAGCAGCATTGAGTAGGCCCACGCGCCCCATGCGAAAGAACGCTCCCATCGTTGGACCGTCATCGGAAGACAGCGGCTTTTCCGGTGCGCGTAGAGGAGCGATAACGCAATCCGACACGATGCTAGCGAACAGACACAAAGGGCGCAGACCGTCAGAGGCAAGTCTCTCGCCTGCTTGGCCAGAAAGACGCTGACGGCGCTGGTCGCTACGGCGCCGATAATAAGCGAGCTGCGGGCGCTGTAGAGTGAGTCGACTAGGGAGGCCCTGACTTGTTGCTGGGCGGAGCTACTTGGCCGACAATCAGCTGCAGACGTTTCCCGATGGTGATAATCCTGAGTGGCGCAGTCTATCCGCCCCAAGCGACCACCCGCATGCTCTACGGAGTGCGTACGACCCTGCCTGCCGAACCTCTGAGACTGCCACCATTGCATTAACGGCACCTTTTCTATTAGGGTTAATGCATAGAAGAAATTGGTTAATGAATGGTGAAGATGTGTGTCTGACAGAATGAAGATGGGGGTCTAAGTTACTGATGAACATCGGTTGAACTCATTTTGTCTGCGATACGCCACGTTGCACCCATTCTCATCCGATCAGGAATTCAACAGTAAACCTGAAAGGCACATCATCGTTCCTCCGCAGAGCTGATCCGTTCAGCCGGTCACACGGACCATTTTGCTGCAGGAGCAGCGTAGCTTAAGGCGATTGGATTTCAATTAGCCCGGACTTCTCACAGTGCGGTGCGATTTCGGCTAGATTGAAGGCGTGAGGGCGTGAGGGAGAGTTTAGGGCGTGAACTCATAAACCAGGTTGAGCTGTCGCGCGTGGCGTGATTGAGGCATCCTTCGGCAACGGAGGACGTATGGCACGGCGGCGGTATGAACTGGCGGACAAGGAGTGGCTCATCATCGAGCCGTTGTTGCCCAACCAAGCCGCGTGGGGTGCCCCGGGTAGATGATCGGCGGGTCTCGCCTTGAGGTGGGCTGTGATTGCCTCGAACAGGCTGACGTCGAGGCCGCCCGCGACCAGCAGCCTGCGAAAGCGCACGAACGCAGTCCGCTCCGGCGTCGCCTCTGTACTGGAGAACCCGCAAACCTGCCGGAATGAAGCGCGGTCGTCGAGCGCCTCCGCCAGTTTGACGTCCGACAGATCATACCAGATCGAGAGCAGTAGCGCCTTGAACATGGCCAGCGGCGGCCAGGCAGGTTCACCTTTGGTTGCCGAATAGAGCAGATCCAGAAGAGCGGCGACAGGAGCCCAGTCGATCAGCTCGCCAAATTCGTCCAGCGACGCTCCGGCCGACCGTGCACGTCCAGCAAAACCGAACCGCTCCTGACCAATCGAACAATGCGACACCTGCTGCTCTCCCTCTGCGGAAAAGCCATAGAATCAGCAATCAACGCACGTGTCTACGCCCACCCGCGCACAAGCCTCAATAGATGTCTGATCCCAGGCTTTGATGGTGCATTATTCACCGTCAGCTCGAAGGAAGCGCTATGGGGCAGGTACTCCACGGGAGCGCCACAACGACTGAAGCAGTCCGTCGAGCGATCCAGCATAGTCAAGCCAGCCTGAGGACGCTGGCCAGGCGCTACGGGATCAGCCGCCTGCCGGAGATTGAGGGAGACAAGCCGACCAGGGAGACGTTCAAGGCCTACCCGATCGGCTACTTCCACATCGACATCGCCGGGGTCCGCACCGAGCAGGGCCGCTTCTACCTGCTGGTGGCATTGATCGCACCAGCAAATTCGCGTTCGTCGAGCTGCATGAGAAAGCCACCACCAGGATCGCTGGCGACTTCCTGCGCCATCTCATCGCCGCCGTACCGTACAAGGTGCACACCATGCTCACCGACAACCGCATCCACTTCACCGGTCTCAAGTACCCCGGCTCCGCTCTCGAGGAGATCAAGCTGGGCATCGCCGCCGGCGAGCTGTTCCGTGCCCAAAGCTTTGAGTTCGCTTGCGCCGAGAACGACATCGACCACCGGCTCACAAAGCCGAAGCATGCATGGACCAACGGTCAGGTCGAGCGGATGAACCGGACGATCAAGGACGCGACCATCAAGCGCTACCACTACGACAGCCATGACCAACTGCAACAGCACCTCTCCGACTTCGTCGCTGCCTACGACTTCGGGCGAAGGCTCAAGACCCTCAAAGGCCTCACCCCCTACGAAGCCATCTGCAAAGTTTGGCTCAGAGAGCCACATCGCTTTACGTCAGACCCGACCCATCAATTTCCGGGACCAAACATCTAAGGGCCGACGCGCTTGATGTCGGCCGCGCTGGCAGATTACGCCCGAAAGAATGAACGCCTTCACCTTCGCAGGTGCAGTGCTTCTTACTCTTGACGCCTCCGAGGAGAACCGACGCGTGGCAATTGGCTGATCGTCAGCGCTCGTCCGCAAGAGCCCAATTGGCAGGCAGGTACGGGGAACTTCTTCCCGATCCGACCCTTCTTAGGTCCGTCAGCCTTGTGGACCAGCCGGGAGTGGCGGCCGATGGCTTTCCTGCCTTTGGTGCCGTGCCGGCATCGCGCAACCGGAGATCGCAGTGGGCACTTCAGTGGAGCAGCGGCACACCGGAGCCGAACGCCAAAAGGGGCGCGGACGGGATGCCACGTCCCCCTCGAAGATGCCGTTTGCGGGGTGGAAAGACGTGGTGGCGCGCACGGCCAAGGAAGCGTCGAAGGACAATGTCGGGCTGGTCGCCGCCGGAGTTTCCTTTTACGGCTTCCTCGCTTTGTTGCCGCTACTGGGTGCCGTTGTGCTGAGCTATGGCCTCTTTGCCGATCCGCAGACCGTCACCCGAAACATGTCAGCAATGACGGAAATCATGCCTCGAGACATCGCCCAGCTTGTTGGCGAGCAGTTGATGGTTGTTGTTCAGACATCCAGCGAGAAGAAGGGGCTCGGCGTTTTCGTGGCGCTTGCGCTTGCAATATTCAGTGCGCGCAACGGCGCTGGCGCCATCGTGACCGCGTTGAATATTGCTTACGAGGAAGTGGAGAGCCGAGGCTTCATAAAGTTGAACCTGCTGGCGTTGGCGATCACAGCCGCCGCGGTCATTCTTGCTGTGCTCGCTCTGCTCGCAGTCGCGATCTTAACACAATTCGAGGCAGTGCTGCCATCCTCTCCGCTCCTCTCCGTCGCGGCCAAAGGCATCTCATATATCCTGCTCGCAGCCTTGGCAGCGGCTGCTGCGGCGTCGCTCTATCGCTTCGGCCCGTCCCGGGAGAAGGCCCGCTGGGAGTGGCTATCAGCAGGTTCTGCTCTGTTTGCTGTTAGTTGGGTTGCATTAACCCTTGGCTTCGGAGCCTACGTCGCGAACTTTGGCAATTACGGCGCTACCTACGGTTCGCTGGCTGCCGTGGTCATCCTGCTGACCTGGCTCTTCCTGTCGAGCTATCTTCTAGTCTTTGGGGCTGAACTGAACTCTGAGCTGGAGCACCAGACTGGCCGCGACACTACTACAGGGCCAGAGCAACCAATAGGCACCCGCGGCGCGTGGAGTGCCGATCACGTCGCTTAAAGCTCGTGTGGGCACTGTCAAACCAAGTGCACCGGCTGGTAACAAGGGCAGGGTACGGCGGTTCGATGCCCCGTCCTCGCAAGCCTGCCAGTCCGTTCGGCTACT
>NZ_JBFNXR010000028.1:0-3951 GCF_040813635.1 Novosphingobium rhizovicinum
TGACCTGACCCCCTGATTTTCCTCCACGCTCGATTAGAGTCCGGTCCATGGAAGGACGGACGAGATGAAGCGTAAGAGGTTTTCAGAAGAGCAGATCATCGGCGTGCTGAAGGAAGCCGAGGCAGGGGCGAAGACCGCAGACCTGGCACGCCGGCACGGGGTGTCGGAAGCGACGATCTACAACTGGAAGTCGAAGTATGGCGGGCTCGAGGTATCCGAGGCTCGGCGGCTGAAGGCACTCGAGGACGAGAACGCGAAGCTCAAGCGGCTGCTGGCCGATGCGATGCTGGACCAGGCTGCGCTGAAGGATCTTCTGTCAAAAAAGTGGTGACGCCCGCCGCCAAGCGGGAAGCTGTGGCTCATCTCCGGGCCTGCCACGGGATGAGCGAGCGGCGGGCGTGCCGTGTCGTTGGTGCCGATCGCAAGGGCGTGCGCTACCGCTCGACGCGGGCCGACGATGCCGAATTGAGAGAGAAGCTGCGCGAGCTGGCGAACCAACGCCGGCGGTTCGGCTATCGCAGGCTGCATATCCTGCTGCGCCGGGAGGGCGTGATGATCAACCGGAAGAAGACCCAGCGGATCTATCGGGAGGAAGGACTGGCTGTCAGGCGGCGGCGCAGCCGCAGACGTGCGATCGGCGCGAGGGCGCCGGCACCGGTTCTGGCCCTGCCGAACCAACGCTGGAGCCTGGACTTCGTGCACGACCAGATGGCGTCGGGCCGGCGGTTCCGTGTGCTCAACGTCGTCGATGACGTGACCAGGGAGTGCCTGGCAGCGGTGCCGGACACGTCGATCTCCGGGCGCCGGGTGGTGCGCGAGCTGACCGAGCTGATCGCGAAGCGTGGCAAGCCGGGGATGATCGTCAGCGATAACGGCACGGAACTGACCTCCAACGCCGTGCTGGCATGGTGCGGGGAAATTGGCGTGGAGTGGCACTACATCGCGCCCGGCAAGCCGATGCAGAACGGCTATGTCGAGAGCTTCAACGGCCGCATGCGCGATGAGCTGCTCAATGAGACGCTCTTCCTCAGCCTCGATCACGCCCGCGCCGAGATCGCCGCGTGGGTGGAAGACTACAACCGGGAGAGGCCGCACTCGGCCCTTGGATACGACACCCCGGCGGCGTTCGCCGCCGAACTGCAACAGCAATGGCCTGCTCCGCTACGCCCTACGGGCTCCGCTGCGCAGCCCATTGCTTCAACCGCGCTCATGCGCAAAACAACCGCCCGGCTCTAATCCCAGCTGGAGGAAAGCTGGGGGTCAGGTCAAGACCGTTGTTGCCGGCCCATACTCCGCAGGACAATCAGCCCAACGGCCGCCACACTTGAGCATGTGTACGATGCCAGAGATCACCCGCCGGTCATCGACCCGCCGCACTCTGGGCTGGTTCTTCGGCAGGTGAGGCTCAATCGCACCCCATGCTTCATCCGACAACCAGAACAACGAACGCGACATCTCAAAAGGCCTCCTGCTTCAGCGGAGACTCCCTGAATCAATGTGCGCGCTGATTTTCAAGAGGCTGATTGAGTTTGGACCCTAGTCATCACAGAACGAAAATGGCATCAAAGATATAGTAAAAATTACGGGAATATAGATGTTGGGTTTTTAGGGGGGTGCTCATGGCAGCGAAAGTGAGAGGGTTAGGAAGGGTTGTTGGCGACCGATATGCAATGATGCTTTTCTCGCTTTTGCGGAAGCGAGCGGAGCGTGAGCCCGATTTTAGAGGGATTGTGGTTCCGATTGACGATCTAATTGGGCACAATCTCATAGCAACCGGTCGCTTTGAATCCACGCAAATTGACGCTGTCTACACTCTGCTCGCAAATCCAACCTTAGCAGGTCGTGCTCAATCAGGCAGATTCGTAGACGTAGGTGCAAATATTGGCTTGTACAGCTTGGCGTTTTCAAGCCATTTCCTTTCGACCCTTGCAATAGAAGCTAACCCTCACACCTTTTTAGTTCTCAAAGCCAATCTGGCCTTACGTCACAAGGACGAGGTCACCGCTGTATGTGTCGGAGCATCAAACACGACTGCTGAGGCTGAGATCCATGTTCCGCTTAATGGAAATCTCGGATGGGCAACGTTAAATGCCGCTCACCACAAGATTCCCACCCAGTCACTTCCTGTAATCGTAAGGCCTCTTGACGACATAATAAAAGAGAATAGGGGGCCTAGAGTAGAGTTGCTTAAGATAGATGTTGAAGGACATGAGCCGAAAGTTTTTGAGGGCGCCTCACGAACATTGAACGTTGACGGGCCGATCGTGATGTTTGAGGTTTTAGATGCGGATGCTGGGGAGAGATGTTCACAGATCCTGCGGGACTGTGGGTATTCTCATTTCTATACCTTTCGCCGTGACTGGCCAACGGGTAGCAACAAGTTCAATCGAATGTGGCGTGGCTGGCGCTCGGGCTTGCCTGTTCTGATTGAAGCGCTTCGCCCGGGCAGTATGCATAAGGCACCGCTAGTTTGTGCGGCAAAATCACCTATAGCTTGATGTTTACCCGCGATTTCTTGCTGCGTTGCTCCCCATGCGTAATTGCTCACGGGGTTGGCAGGAATGTCTTGCGCTTGGGGCGATTGGCTGATTCACCCTACGGATGTCACCGCAGCCGCTTCATGTGCTGACCGAGGCCGAGAAGGACGAGTTGCTGCTCGCCCAGCACGAGATGATCGGGATCGCCCGCCGCACTCAGCGCCTCGTACCAGTCCGACAGATCAAAGAACCCCGGCTGACCTGCCATTCCGCGCCATCCTCATCGAGATGGGGAGATGGGGAGTGAATCATCTCAGGACAGAAAACGCGAGGGTCTTTGGAGCCGTCCGGCTTCCTCCTTCAAGCCCTCACACTGGGAATCTGCCCGAAATCGCGCCGCACTGTGAGAAGTCCGAGCTAGAGCGTTTTCTGACCGACCTGAATCGTGAGGGATTCCCAAGCCGTCGGAAATCTGATTCACGATGCTGGCTGGGGATGGAGGCCGGCATCAGATGGGTCAGCCACTTTCAATGGATCTGCGGTTGCGGTTGCTGGCGGCGATTGATGGCGGGATGAGCAGGCGGGCGGCTGCGGTGCGGTTTGGAGTAGCGCCTTCGACTGCGATCCGCTGGCAGGCTCAACGAACGGCGACCGGTAACTTCGCGCCCAAGCCCCAGGGCGGTGACATGCGCTCGCACCGGATTGAGGAGCGGCGCAACGAGGTGCTGGCGCTGTGGGAAGCGCAGCAGGACATCACACTCGACGAGTTGCGAGTGGCGCTGGCCGGCATCGGCCTTTCAGTCGCGAACTCGACGCTGCACCGCTTCTTCGCGCGCCACGGCATCACGCGGAAAAAAAGACCGGGCACGCGATCGAGCAGGACCGGCCCGACGTCCTGAGGCAGCGCCATGCCTGGTTCGATGGTCAGTGCGATCTCGATCCCAAACGCCTGGTGTTCATCGACGAGACCTGGACCGCGACCAACATGACCCGCAGCCATGGTCGTGCTCCGCGAGGTGAGCGGTTGCGGATGGGCTCCCCGCATGGTCACCGCAAGACCACGACGCTGGTCGCGGGACTGCGCATGAGCGGGATGATCGCGCCGATGGTGCTAGACGGGCCGATCAACGGCGAATGGTTCGAGGCCTATGTCCGCCAGGTGCTCGTGCCCGAACTCAGGCCGGGCGACATCGTCATCATGGACAATCTCTCCAGCCACAAGCGCGCATCAGTCCTCGCGATGATCGAGGACGCAGGCGCGTCTCTGCGCTTCCTCCCGCCCTACAGCCCCGACTTCAATCCGATCGAGAAGGCCTTCTCCCGTCTCAAGGCCATGCTCAGAAAAGCCGGCGAGCGCACCGTCTCCGGCCTCTGGAGCTTCATCGGAAAACTCGTCGATCTCTTCCGCCCCGACGAGTGCGCCAACTACTTCAGCTCATGCGGCTATGATCCAGACTGATCAGAATCCGCTCTA
>NZ_JBFNXR010000029.1:0-53219 GCF_040813635.1 Novosphingobium rhizovicinum
ACGATGCGCCATCGCCTGCTCTCCTCCTGGGAAAGCGCATAGAATCAGCATTCATCGCACCTGTCTACGCCCACCCGCGCACAGGTCTCATAAGCCGATCGGGGCTTCGCATTTGGGTGCAGGCGCCCGTCTGGAGCGCCGGCCGCATGGTGCGGGATGGTTGAGCGTGGCCCCGCTCACCCGCACCCGCCGCCGGAGCTATGTCCGGCGGCTGCGGCATATAACCTATATGGTTTGTTTTGTCAAGGGAGCCTGCATCTTGGCGATTGGCGTAAAAGGCCGGCGAGGGTGGGTCCCTCGCCGGCAGTTATGAGGTTGTTCAGCAAGTGAACTTTTCCTCGGGTCGCCTCGATGAATTCTCTGTTTGGGAAGTCTGGCCGAACGGTTTCAGAACCGAGCGGTTCTCGGCCGTCCTACAGGCATTCCTCCCCTTCGACGGGTCAGCTTCGAAGGCGCGCGTGAGAGCGGCAGCCTGTCCGGTATGCTGTCCAAAACCGCCCAGAACTGCTGCATCGCTTCGCGCTGGCAAGGAGTAAGCGGTTCGCGTTGTGAATTTCGTGTGCAGGATTCTGACCGAGGTAGTGCGCATGAAGAACTCGCACAGTCTCTTCTGCGATCAACTACCTCGGTCATGTGCGGCAAAACTCCCCCGTCACTTCCTGCCTCGACATGTAGCATGATTGCCATCATGCCTTTACAGAACAGAAGATCGACTACTATCACGATGTCTTCGTAACTGTTCGGCCTGATTATTATTCACACGATGATGATAAATGAACAGAGTGAATCTGTGTACGCTTTCGTACGTTGAAGAAATCATCCTGCAGATTACAGTAGAGCGCCACTTGGGCCTCTGCCACGTCGACATAACATGCTCTAAGGAACTGGGGGCTCGTTCAGCCGTTGCATGGAAGCGATAAAGAGAGAGAAGCGCCAGATTCGCCCACCGTGCGGGGTCGGTTCGACGACTGGCGGGGAGAGCCCGCCGATGCACAGTGACGAGAGATTTCGTAGTACGACCAATTGGTTGCTTCTAGGGCTGGCCGGGCAGGAGTTGTGGCATCTTTGGCCGCGACTTCGTCGTGAGCACCTTCCGGCGAAGACATATCTTGAGCGCAGCGGCTCGCTATCGAGCAAAGTATACTTCATCGAATCCGGCGTGGTTTCCAGCCTGGAGACAGGAGACGTTCGCGACCCGATCGAGGTGGGGGTGATCGGCCGCGAAGGCCTGATCGGCACAAGCGCAATTGCTGACTTGATCCCGCAAAGAGACAGCCTTGTCCAGATCGAGGGGCAGGCACTTGTGCTCGACTGCGTGCAGTTGCAGAAGTGCCTGTCCGCCAGTCCAGGCTTGCGCTCATTCCTGTCCCGCTACGTCCAGGCGCAAATGGTACAGATCAGTCTCGCCGCGAGTGCGGGAGTCAGGGCTAACGTACAACAGCGGCTAGCGCGCAAGCTGCTCATGTACCATGATCGTGTGGGCGCCGACGATCTCCCGCTAACGCACGAGAACATTTCCCTCATGCTTGGTGTGCGTCGTGCAAGTGTCACCAACGCAGTGCACAATCTCGAGGCTGAATGCCTGATCAAGGCACAACGAGGCTTGATCACCATCCGCGATCGCGCCGGACTTGAACGGTACTGCGGCCGCTTCTACGGCGTTGCAGAAACCCGATACGCAGAGATCATGTCCGATACTCCACGCACCGCATGCGTCGAGTGACAACGGGCTGATATCGAGTGAATCGCTTTCTTTCCAGAGGGTCTGGCTTGTCCGAGGCGGCCTGGGGGGAGAGCGAAGGGGAGCGCCCACGCGGCGATCATGCTCCCCTTTGCCTGTTTGCTTATTTGGGCGAGAGCACCATCAGCATCTGACGGCCTTCCATGCGCGGATAAGCTTCGATCTTGGCCACTTCAGCCACGTCAGCCTGCACCCGGCGCAGCAAGTCCATGCCAAGCTGCTGGTGCGAAAGCTCACGGCCGCGGAAGCGCAGGGTAACCTTCACCTTGTCACCATCATCGATGAAGCGCAGCACGTTGCGCATCTTCACGTCATAGTCGTGATCGTCGATGTTCGGACGCATCTTGATCTCTTTGATCTCCTGCGTCTTCTGCGACTTACGGGCCAGGTTGGCCTTCTTTTGCGCTTCGTAGCGGAATTTGCCCACATCCAGGAACTTGCAGACCGGCGGGTCCGCATTGGGCGAAACCTCGACCAGGTCCAGGCCTACCGCGGCCGCCTGCTCGATCGCCTCACGCGTGTAAAGGACGCCCAGGTTCTCTCCGTTTTCATCGATCACGCGGACTTTGTCTGACTGGATCAGATTGTTGTAGCGCGGTCCGCTCTTGACCGGTGGCGTCATCATGCGCCGGGGTGGGGGTGCTATATGCGTTCTCCTGTATCGTTCGTCAGTCTTGGCGAAAGTGCGCGGGTGAATACTGCGAATCGCCCTTGCACGCAAAGTGTGAATTCGCGCGGCTAACGTCGTCAGGCGAATTCGTCATCCCTGTTTACCCAATTATGGGTATTCAGGCGGCGGCGCGCCAGAGGGGGTATTGCACCAGCCGTCCGCGCGCAGGCAGGATCGCATCGATTGCCGCGGCCGGCTGCATCGCGGACAGGATCTCTGGCGATCCGGCATCCATTCCGCCGGTAAGGGCCCCGAACGCCGGCAGAATCATCCGCCGTTCGCTCATGACCGCGCAGGGCCTTGCGATCCGGCGCCCGCGAGCCGTCAGGCGCAGCCGGGGGTGGAAGTGGCCCGAAAGCTCGGGCGCAGTCTCGCCAGCACGGGCCTTGTGGCGCAGCACCACTCCTGCCAGCACCGTTTCTTCCAGCACTTCTCCGCCCACGCTCTTTTCCAGCGAGGGGTCATGATTGCCGACGATCCACACCCAGTCCACGGCGCGGGTCAGCGCGGCCAGCATGCCTGCCGCGTGCGGCTCCAGCCGGTCGGCGCCAGAATCGTCGTGGAAGTTGTCGCCCAGAGCGAAGACCCGCCGCGCGCCGGTATCACGGATCGCAAGGGCGACCCGCTCCAGCGTCTCGCGGCTGTCATAGGGAGGCAGCATCTGACCGGTGCCTGCGAAAAAGCTCCCTTTCTCCAGGTGGAGGTCCGCGACCAGCAGCGCCTGCTCGCGCGGCCAGTACAGCGCGCGACCCTGTAGCGCCCCGTGTGCAGCCGCCTGTGCGTGCCGTCGCGCGCTCTCGCCGACCAGCCGGAATTCCTCGCCACAGAACGAAAAGGGAACCATGGCATGCCCTTGCCGCAGGCGGCGCGATTTGGCAAGCCGACCCGATGACCGACTGGACTCCCTACACCGCCCGCGCGCGCGACTGGTTCGAGCACTTGCGCAACGCCATCTGCGCTGAGTTCGAAGCGATTGAGCGGGAGGCCGGAAGCGACGCGGCGTTCGAATACACGCCGTGGAAGCGTGAGGCGCTCGAGGGCGAGAGCGAAGACACCGGCGGCGGTACCCGTGGACTGATGAAGGGCAAGGTGTTCGAGAAAGTCGGCGTCAATGTCTCGACCGTGGCTGGCGGACTCGCGAAGGACTTCGCCGCAACAATCAACGGAGCCAGTGCCGAGCAGAATGCCTTCTCCGCCACCGGCATCAGCCTCGTCGCGCATATGGCGAATCCGCATGTGCCGGCCGTGCACATGAACACACGCTTCCTGACGACGACCAAGGCCTGGTTCGGCGGCGGCGCCGATCTCAACCCGCCGCTGCCCTACCCCGATGACACTGCCGAGTTCCACGCCGCGTTCAGGTCGGCCTGCGATAGCTTCGCACCCGATGCGTACCAGCGGTACAAGGCATGGGCCGACGAGTACTTCTACATTCCGCACCGCGGCGTCCATCGCGGGGTGGGCGGCATCTTCTACGACCATCTGGAGTGTCCTGACGAAGAGACCTGGGAGGCGAACTTCGCCTTCACCAAGGCAGTCGGAGAGGCGTTCCTGGCAGTGTTCCCCCGCATCGTGCGCCGCCGCATGGGGCAGGTCTGGACCGCCGAGGACAAGGCGCAGCAGCTGGAGTGGCGTGGGCGCTATGCAGAGTTCAATCTCGTCTACGACCGCGGCACTCTGTTCGGCCTGAAGACGGGCGGAAATATCGACGCCATCCTTATGAGTCTGCCGCCACACGCCACCTGGAGTTGAGCGCGGGCCCATGCTTCTTCGGGAGCAATGGACAGGCGCGGCCACTTAGCTCTTGCCGCGCGGGTGAAAATCTCCACATGGACCGTGTCGAATGCTCCGCCAGTACGAACTCGTCGAACGCGTCCTAGAATATGCGCCCGAAGCCGATGAGGCTTTGCTGAACCGCGCCTATGTCTACACCGTGCAGAAGCACGGGACGCAGAAGCGCGCCAGCGGCGATCCCTATTTCAGCCACCCCATCGAGGTGGCGGGACTGATGACCGAGCTGAAGCTCGATCAGCAGACGATCATCACTGCCCTCCTGCACGACACGGTGGAGGACACGCTCGCGACCATCGGCGACATCGAGCAGATGTTCGGGCCCGACGTGGCGCGCCTGGTCGACGGTGTGACCAAGCTCTCCAAGATCGAGGCCATGCCCGAGAACGAGCGCGCGGCGGAGAACCTGCGCAAGTTCCTGCTGGCCATGAGCGAGGACTTGCGCGTCCTCCTCGTCAAGCTGGCCGACCGGCTGCACAACATGCGCACGCTCCACTTCATCAAGAGCGAGGACAAGCGCCGGCGCATCGCGCGTGAGACCATGGATATCTACGCGCCCCTGGCCGAGCGCGTGGGCATGTACGAATACATGCGCGAGATGCAGTTGCTCGCCTTCGAGCAACTGGAGCCCGAAGCTTACGCGATCATCACCGGGCGGTTGGCGCAAATCCGCAACCAGGAAGGCGGCCAGGTTGACGCGATCGCCTTCGCCATCCGTCAGGCTCTGGCGGAGTCTGGCCTGAACGTCGAAGTGGCAGGGCGCGAGAAGCACCCCTATTCGATCTGGCGCAAGATGAGCGAGCGCCACGTCACCTTCGAACAGATCACCGACATCATGGCGTTCCGCGTCCTCGTCGATTCGCCGGAGGACTGCTATCGCGGGCTCGGCATCCTGCACCAGACGTGGCAGATGATCCCCGGCCGCTTCAAGGACTACATCTCGACTCCCAAGTCGAACGGCTACAAGTCGCTGCACACCGCGCTCATCTATGAGAACTCGATGCGCATGGAGGTGCAGATCCGCACCCGTGACATGCACCGCACCAACGAGTTCGGTCTTGCCGCGCACTGGGCCTACAAGCAGGGGGGCTCCAGACCGGACGGGCAAGTCGGCTGGTTGCGCGACCTGATCGAGATCGTCGATGCCAGCCACGACGCCGAGGAACTGCTCGAGCATACCAAGCTCGCGATCTACCAGGACCGCATCTTCGCGTTCACCCCCAAGGGCGCGCTGCACCAGTTGCCCAAGGGTTCGACCGCGGTGGACTTCGCCTATGCGGTTCACACGAATCTGGGCAACGCAGCCGTAGGCGCCAAGATCAACGGACGCCTCATGCCCCTGCGCACCCGGCTGGCGAATGGCGACGTGGTGGAGATTATCAAGAGCGGCAACACCGAGCCGCAACTGACGTGGCTGGGCTTCGTCGTCACCGGTAAGGCGCGGGCCGCCATCCGTCGCGCCGTGCGTGCGAAGGAGCGGCAGGAGATCGCCGCGATCGGCGCCAAGCTGCTGGACGAGATCGCCTCGCGCCTGCCCGGACGAATTGGCAAGAAGGCGATCACCGCCGCTGTCGGCCGTCTGGGCCTGACGGACGAGGAAGAGTTGATGGTGGCGATCGGGTCGGCGCGCCTGAGCGACCGGCAGGTCATGGAGGCGATTGCACCGGGTAGCACTGCCGAGTTGCCGGACGAGGCGGACTGGCCGATGCAGGAGCGGGCGATCTCGATCAAGGGGCTGACGCCGGGGATGGGCTTCCATCTTGCCGAGTGCTGTCATCCCGTGCCGGCCGACCGCATCGTCGGCTTGCGCCGTCCCGACCATAAGGTGGAAGTGCACACGATCGATTGCCTGACGCTGGCAAGCGGCGTCGATGCGGACTGGCTAGACGTCTCCTGGGGGGAGCGGACCACTGGCGCTGTCGGCCGCTTGCGGCTGGTGCTCTACAATCGTCCCGGTACACTTGCCGAAGTCACCGACATCTTCGCGCGCAGCCGTGCCAACGTCGTCAACCTGCAGATGGTGCAGCGGGACGAACCATTCGGCACGTATGAGGTCGACCTGGAAGTGATCGACCTAGCCCATCTCACCCGGATCGTCGGCTCTCTGCGGGCCAGCGAGGCGGTGGCCGAGGCGCAGCGGGTCTGACCCCTCAGCGCCGCCGGCGTCTCTTCCCGGTGTTTTCGGCTTCGGGAGCAGGCTGCGCGGCCTTGCGGATCGGCACTTGTACGTTGCAGACGTCCACCGCTCCTGCCGGAATCGCGTAGAAATCGTCCTGCCGGTTCGCACGCGCCTTCATATAACGAGCGAAACTGTCGCTCGCGCTGGCAAGATACTCGTACTGCGCGAGGCCCTCGACCTCCTCGCCGGAGCGGATCGAGAGGATCGGCGTGCGCTCCTCGGTAGTTTCGTAGAAGCCCAGCTCGCCAGTGCCGCGAGGAAGTGTGGAGAGGTGCTCCATGCCTTCGATCACGCGCCCGACCACGGCGATGTTCCGGTCCAGCTGGCGGGGGGCATGGCCGATCACGGCGTAGAGTTCCGCGCCGCTCCCGGTGTCCGGGGTCACGTCACGCCCGACGCCTACGGTGCCGTAGCAGTGGACCGGCCAGGTGCGTGCGCCGGTAACGGCTACCGGCCATCCTGCCACGAAGCCGGCACGGTCGGCATAGACATCGCGAATGGTGTCGCTGGTGATAAATGACAGGGGGGCTGGCGGGCAGATCTCCGCAAACTGGCCGCAACCTCCTGCCTTTCCTGCCGCATAGTCCTCGGAAGGCATCTTTTGCAGCCCCGCAGGCAAAGCCCGCGCGAGCGCGCCATCCGCGGCAAAAGGGTCACCCCATTGGACGACGTAGTTGTCTTGTGCTCGGACGATTGCCAGCCCGTCCCACCAGTGCGCTGCGGCCAGGGCCCGGATGTTCGCGACCCACCCCTGAGAGTAAGGTGGCGTGATAAGCTGGATGACGATCCGCCTTGGAGGCAGGCGGGCAGGCTCAGGATCGTCCCCCTCCATCGGTATGGCTGACGGCTCGCTCGGCGCATTGTCCGGCAGCGCTGCTTCGGCAGCAGCCCCAGTGTCTTCCACAGGGAGGGCCGCCAGCGTGACGGTGGGTGTGAGTGCAGGCAACTCCATGACCAGGAGGTCTCTTGCAGGGATGGCCCGCCAATGTGCCGCTGGCGCTTGCGCCACGATCTCGGCCGGAGAGGCTGGATGCGCAGCCACGGCTCGCTTTTCCGCGGGCGCCGCTCCGGACGTGCCGCCGACGGACACCAGAACCGGAAGAGAAAGCAAAGCAAATGCGCGACGAATGGCCATGCCGCCAAATGGCACGAGAGCATCGCTTGCGTAACCCCCCGCCGCACGCTAGGGGGCTCCCTCCAGAGCAATGCGGAGCGGTGGCCGAGTGGTCGAAGGCGCTCGCCTGGAAAGTGAGTATACGTCAAAAGCGTATCGAGGGTTCGAATCCCTCCCGCTCCGCCACAATGTTCCGAAATTCACCCCACGGGGCGAGGGAGTGAGGCTCCCGCTACTCGGGTTGCTCAGGCTGATGCAGGTCAGGGTTGCGAGCGGTGGCGTTGTCAAAAATGGTCTTGGCGGGATAGCCACACCGCAATGACAGCGGCAGGCGCTCCAAGCTGGGGCGCGGTGTCGGGGGTGCTTGAATTATGACCCACTATGGCGACCGGCCCAAACGCTGCACGGAGGCGCAACTGGCATGCGAGTTGGAGGCATTGGGAGGTGCACCCGATTCCCCTAGGAACTGGACGCGCAAAAACACTTGGCGGCACCAAAATGGATTATGATGAGGTTGTTCTCGGGCGGAGAAGCATTCGGGGCTACAGGCCGGATCCGGTGTCGCGAGAGATCATCGAAGAGGTCCTTCGTCTCGCGATGCGGGCACCCTCATCATACAACAGTCAGCCGTATTACTTCCACGTTATCATGGGTGAGCCGCTGGAGCGGATCAGAGCGGGTAACGTAAAGCGCATCCGCGAGGGATGTCCTGACGCACGGGAGTTTCGTACGGGCCAGGCGTTCACGGGGGTCCATCGCGAACGCCAGGTTACGGTCGCCAAACAGTTGCTTGGCGCTATGGGGATCGCTCGCGAGGATGAGCGCGGGCGTGAGGATTGGGTGCTGCGTGGGTTCCGCCAGTTCGATGCGCCGGTCTGCATCATTATCACTTACGACCGCCTGCTGTCCGATAGCGACGATACGGCCTTCGACTGCGGTGCGGTGGCCACTGCGCTTGTCCATGCAGCATGGTCGCGCGGTCTGGGGACAGTCATCAACAGCCAGGGCATCATGCAATCGCCTGTTGTGCGCGAAGTGGCGGAGATCCCCGAGGATCGGGTGATCATGAAAAGCATCGCGCTGGGATGGCCCGACATGAGTTTCGCTGCAAACGCCGTTGTCTCCGAGCGCAGAGGTGTGGACGAAGCGGCAACATTTGTTGGGTTTGACACCTGACGTCTGGAGCGTTTCCACTATGAGCGGAGACGCTCTCGATCTTCGATGCCGCATTTTCCGAGCCATTGACCCTAAACGGTCAACTTGAAAATGCTCTAGCAGACGGGGGCGCATGGAGCGGTTCGCCCGGCCTCTTTGCGGCGCCTTCTCCTCGATCAGTCGGCCCCGTGCTGCTGGTGCGCCTCGGCCTGCCAAAGTTGCTCGAAGGCCAGTCCGGGGCCCTCCGCCAAACGCTGCTCAATCATCTCACACACCGCGCGCGGATCGTGGTTGCTCGTATCGATCTCGAGGTCGCACACCGTGTTTGCGTAGACGGATTCGTAGAACCACGGACGAAGTCGCGAGAGCCGGTCTACGATCTTGGCGACGACATCTTCGCCCAGGATGTCGGTGGGCAGCTTCTTGTCCATGGCGCGCTGCGCCACGCGGCTCTCCAGCACTTCGAACGGCGGTTTAAGCGTCACCAGCAGTACCGGCAATCCGGCCAGGCGCCGCACGCAATCCGCGAGGATCGGCGGATCGGTCAGTAGCAGATGGTCGAAGATGATGTTGCATCCCTGACGCGATGCCGCGGCGAGCCATTCATGCAGCGTGGCAAAGGCCTGAATGCCCTTGGGACCCAGGCTCCAGCGCAAGGGACCGTCTGGCTGCGCCGGATCGGCAGGCTCGGCGTGAATGCCCTCGCGCGATTTGGGGCCGTGATGTCCATACTGCGCCGGCTGGGTGCCGGCCAGAAAGTGGTCGATGCCGTAGAGCAGCCAGTAATCGTCTGAACGCTTCTGGAAGAGCTCGGCCGCAGTCGATTTGCCCGAGCCGGAGGTGCCATTGATGATGACGATCTGACCGGGCACGCTCATTCTCCTAGCCGGCGCTCGCCTCGCGCCATTTGGCGGAACCACTCGGAAGGGGCGAACTCCTGGTTGTCGCCCCAATGTGTCACGCCGTCCCAGTCCCACTCAGCCAAGGACCAGACGACGGTGTGGTCGGTATAGCCCGTGAAGACCAGGCCGGGATCGATACTGCCTGAAGCGCGCACCGTGCGGCCCAACTTGTCCTCGCCCTCGAATAGGAATTGCGACGGACCGAACGCGCCATACTCGGTGATCGTCCGCTTGCCGGTGGCCAGGCTGCCAAGTTTGCCGTCCTTCCAGATAAAGCCGCCAATGCAGGTCGCTTCGCGGCCTTCGCCCATGCATAGGGCGTGAAAGGCGCTGTCCTGGGCGATACCCCAGAAGTAGCCACCGCGCGCCAGCGACTCGTACTCGCGCGCGCCGTAGGACGTGTCGCGCATGGAGAAGCAGTCCACGGCGAAGGACTCGCCATGGCGCCGGATCGTGCCGACCATCCGGCCAGGCTGTTCGATGTGGAACTTGGCAGTCGACTGCTGCCCCGGATCACCTGTGCGGAGCTCATGGACCGGGCCGATCGCCTGCCATGTCAGGTCGAGTTCGAATCCGTCCTTGTCGTAGTCGATCTTGTACTGTTGCAGCGGCTCGATCATCTTGACGCGCAGCGAGTTGCGGGCCCGCATGTCGAACTTGTCCGCGCCTTCGGGCAGCGCCTGGAGATGGCTCCAGTTGTAGTAGAGGCAGTTCCACTGGAAGGTGCCGGACGGGTCCCACAGGCAGGGGCCTCCGTTCAGCATCCCCATGTTGGGGCGGAAGTAGTACTGGATCATGCCGTGGATCCGGCGCTCGGGGATCGAGAGGGAGAACCAGACGCTCTCGTTCCAATAGGGATTGTCGGTCCGCCCCTCACCGAAATGATCGGCGAAGCTAAGGTCGTTCATCGTCAATCTCCCTTGCCGCCGCGCTGTTCGGGGCACACCGCCGCTTGCATCCGGGGGCAGCATTCCGCCCCTCAGGGCCATGTTCTAGATGCCAGGGTCGGGCGACGGAAGACGCCTGCATTGTACTCAGGTGAGTTGTCAGGCGACTGGGGATGAACTCGACGTGGATACGGCTGCGTGCCGCGATCAACATGCGCCGTCGGGACGCCTTCCTGCTGTGAGCGCGCGCGCGATACGCACGTCAGGCTCAATCCATTGGGAGGTGGCGTATATCGGCGGGATCGTGGTCGCGGCGTCGAGATGCGCCATGTCCTCGTCGCTCAACTGCACGTTCACGGCGCCCAGATTGTCTTCCAACTGGGAGATCTTCGTCGCGCCGAGCATGATGCTGGTCACCGTCTGCTTCCGCAGCAGCCAGCCGATTGCCACTTGCGCCACTGTAATATCACGCGCGGTGGCGATCTTGCGCATGAGGTCGAGCAGCTCGAATCCTTTGTCATGGTCAAACTTCAGCATGTCGAAGTTTGAAAAGCGGTTGTCTGCCTGGGTCATGCTCTCCCGCGTGTAGCGACCCCCAAGAAAGCCGTAAGCCAGTGGGCTCCACACGGTCAGTCCGAGACCGTACCGCGCCATCATTGGCAGCACGTCCCGCTCAATGTCGCGCCCGAGCAGCGAGTAGTACATCTGCCCGTGGGTAAAGGGGGCCAGGCCGTTGGCCTTCTGGATTTCCATCGCCGCTGACGCCGTCCAGGCCGACCAGTTCGAGAATCCGAGATAGCGCACCTTGCCCGCGCGCACGACACTGTCGAAGGCGTCGAGCGTCTCTTCAAGCGGCGTACAAGTGTCCTCGCGGTGCGCGATGTACAGGTCGATCCAGTCGGTGCCCAGCCGCTTCAAACTCTCGTCGATCGACCACAAAATGTGCCGGCGTGAGAGGCAGCCCTTCGTGAGCTCGCGCTGGCCGTTGCTGCGGTTGCCGACTTTGCTTGATATCACGATCTTGTCGCGGTGTGGCCTCAGCGCGGCGCCTAGCAGCGCCTCTGACTCGCCATCGGCATAGACGTCGGCAGTGTCGAACAGGTTGATGCCGGCATCGATCGCCCGGTTAACCAACGCGTCTGCGAGCTCGGCGCCAACCTTGTACACCGAGCTCAGCGAGCGGTTTCCCTGCGTGAAGGTGAAGGCGCCTAGCGCGAGCCGCGAGACGATCAGGCCAGTGTTGCCAAGCCGCTCATATTGCATAGGTATGTTCGCCGACGTGGGAGGCGGATGGCGGGAAGGGCCGATTGGTTCCGGCCCTCTCCCTACCAGCCAAGTGGAGTTACTGAGGCGCCTTGCGGCCGCCCTTGCTCAGGCGCCAGTCGGGCGGATACATGCCGTCGTTGTCCTTGACGGCATTGTTGAGGCCCTTGCCGAACGTCTCCTTGTCGAGAGTGAACTCGTCGGCGTCATTCTTGACCTGGCCAAGCATGGATTCGAGCCACGCGGTCATGATCGAGCCCATGTATTCGCCCTGCTGCTGCTTGAACACCTCGAACAGGGTTTTCTGCATGTAGACGACATCGGTCGGGCGCGTGACTGAGCAGGCATGCGCGTACTTGGCTACTTCGTCCTCCAACTGGTCGCGCGGGACGACGCTGTTGACGAAGTTGCAGTCGTACATTTCCTGGGCGGTGAAGGGGCGGCCGGTGAAGACCATCTCCTGGAACTTGCGCAAGCCCATCATCTGCGCCCACTGCCACATGCGAGGACCCCAGCCGACGTAGCGGAAAGAGGGGTGACCGAAGAGCGCGTCATCGGACGAGATGATCAGATCGGCATCGGCCGCCTGGTAGAAGTGCCAGCCGTAGCAATAGCCCTTCACCTCAAGAATGCTGATCTTCTTGAAGTCCTGCAGCGTGCGGCATCCGAAGTTGGGATTGGCGTAGAGCTGCGTAAGTTGCGCAAGGTAGCGATAGCTGCCCTTGGGCGGGTACTTGACGTCCTCGTCCTCACCGATGCGGAATTCGTGCAACAGCGAATATTCGCCATCGGATGCCAGCATTTCCTCCTGTTCAGGCAAGTCGGCCCCGCCGCCCAGGTTGCTGCCGGCACCGCGGATCAGCAGCACCTTGACGTCGTCGTCGACGTTGGCCCGGTGAATGAGGTCGGAGTAGCGCAGACGTGCCGCGATCGTCGGTGCATTCAGGAAGTCCGGACGGTTAAGCGTGATCGTCGCGATCTTGGTCTTGGGATCTTTCTCGTAGAGGATGATGTCCTCTGGGTCCGGGCGATCGGTCTTCGCCATGCATCCTGTCCTTTCCGGTTTTGCGCGCTTGGTTGAGTGGGGGCTGCTGCTCAAGAGCAAGCGCACCCTGCGCCGCTGATTTCGTGTCTTCGCAGTCTCTCTAGTCCCCTGCGGCCCGCTGGGCGGCAATGACTGGCGGTGAACTTAAACCACACTCATCGCGCCATCGCCATCGCGCGGCCAGGGTCATGGAGGCAAGCCTGGCTGCGTGCTGCGGCAAGGGAGCGGCTTGTCAGACATGCTACGTCGGTCACAAACAAGGGAAAGGCGCAGGATGACACGCAAGGTCAGTCAATTTCGCGATGAGCTTGCCGACCGTGAGGCGATCCGGGATTGCCTTTACCGCTACTCACGCGGCGTCGATCGTTGCGACGAGGAGATGCTGCGCAGCGCGTACTGGCCCGATGCGCATGACGATCACTTGAGCTTCGCAGGTACGCGCGAGGAACTGATCGCGTGGTCGCTGCCGATCCTGCGGACCATGGATCAGTCCATGCACATGATCGCCAACATCTTGATCCGCATCCATGGCGATACTGCGGACGTCGAGTCCTACTACTATGGTTTCCACCGCCTGAGCCAGGATGGCCAGGCTCGCGATTCGATCGGGTCGGGACGCTATGTCGATACGTTCGAGCGGCGGGATGACGAGTGGCGAATTATCCGCCGTCTCGTCATCGTTGACTGGTTCCGCGACTATCCGGACTCGGCGGACTGGAGCGTGGGTCCCTTCGGAACTCCGGTCGAGCCGGGCGGGCGGTGGCCCAACGACCCCAGCTACACCCTCCTGAAGCTCGACTGAGCGCTAACGTCCGCGGAATACCGGAGCCCGCTTTTCGGTGAACGCCTTGGCCGCCTCGGCGAAGTCCTCTGTGAGTAGTCCCACGACGTGGACGTGGTTCTCCAGCTCGAGAGCGCTTTCGAAGTTGGCTTCGAGGTTGGCCCACATCACCTGCTTGGTGTGCTTGATGGAGTACGGGGCGTTGCTGGCGATGGTGCGGGCCAGGTCCAGCGCACGTGCGAGCAGGGCGTCGCCTTCCGCCAGCTCGCTAGCAAGGCCGATTGCGTGCGCTTCTGTGCCGCTCACGGGCCGCCCGGTCAGCATGATCTCGAAAGCCCGACCGGCGCCGACGAGGCGTGGGAGGTGGTAGCTGATCCCGCATTCACCAGCACTGAGGCCCACCTTCACGGCACCGACCAGGAACTTGGCTGTCGGTGTCGCAATGCGGACGTCGCAGGCAAGCGCGATCCCCAGTCCGGCGCCGACTGCCGCGCCCTGGATGGCACCGATCACCGGCTGGCGCATCTTGTGAACCTGAGTCATCAATCCAGAGAACACTTCCTGGAGCGCCATCCACTCTGCCGCACCCTTCGGCGGCTCGTCGCCGGAGCTTACCGCCTTGAGGTCCAGCCCCGCGCAGAAGGTCTCTCCATCGCCGGCGAGCACAACGACCTGGCAGCTGCTGTCCTGGCTGACTTGCGCCAGCGCGGAAGTCAGCTCGGCTGCCATTGCGACTGTAAGCGCATTGCGGGCCGCCGCGCGCGCGAGCCGCACGATGGTGATGTTTCCTGACTGCTCGACAACAATCTCAGACACGCAGGTGCTCCTGATGGGGTGGGGGCGTTTGCATCGGCACGAGTTTGCGGACGCTGATCGGAATTCCGGAGAAGAGTGGCATGAAGTTGATAGGCTGCAAGCGCTGGCTTAGCGATGTGAGCTGGCCGACGTTGCTGCCGCCGTCTGCTATAGGGTCATCGCCGCCGATCAGCGGACCGAACATGTGGGTCATCGAGACGACGCCCCGGCGCAACCGCGCATCCTCCTTGGCCAAAGCCTGCAACATGCCGTACTCTGAGCGCAGCTCCACCATGTCGCCATCCGTCAAGCCGAATGCGGCCATGTCGTCACTCGCCATATAGGCGTAGTTGACCGGCAGACGGCTTCGGGTCCGCGCCGAGTCCCGAAACGCGCCGTTGAGCGCGTGGAGCACGCGGCGGCAGATCAGCTGCATGGACGGGCGGGATGGTCTCTCAAGAGCAAGGTCGTTCAAGTCCTGCGCAACGTCCGAAGGGCACAGTTCCAGTTTCTGCTGCCAGCCCGCGGGCGCGGGTTGCACGAACTGTGGCTCGATCTGCGGACGCACGCCGCCTGGAGCGTTTTTCAAGTCGTCAAAGGGAACGCGGCTTTCACTGCACAGGAAACGGCACATGGCCTCGGGATCGGGCCGGTTGGTCATGGACAGTGGCAAGGCCAACGGTACGTCCTCGTAGCGCAAGCCATAGGACCAGAACTTGAGGTCGAGCGGTATGCCCATGCGGCTGGACACGCGCCAGAAGAACTCCCAGTCGTCGATCACCCCTTCCGGCTTCGCGACCACAGGCTCGGCGTACTGCACGAACGGTTCGGGCGCGAGTGAATCGGCGGAGATCGACAAGTCGTGGCGTTCCAGCGGGTGCGAGGAAGCAATGACGTAATCGGCCAGCTTGCCCGTTTCGTTCAAGCGTGAGTCGAGGGAGACGAGTAGTTCCAGCTTTTCAAAGCCTGCCCTGGCTCGCCCCGGATCGCCGACTGCGACCAACGGATCACCGCCAAAGACGATCAGCGCACGAATGCGGTCGGGTGAATCGGCGGATATTTCGCCTGGCAGCAGCGCCGTGGGAAACTCACCCATGATCGCACCAACGTCCTGCGAAAGACACTTGGGCGCTTGCTCCCAGGTGCGGGTCGGCGCCAGCGCCATCTCCCGAGCGACTTTCGTTTTCAGCGTTCCGGGGTTCCGCACGCGGTCGCCCGCGCGGCGATAGCCGCCAGAGAGCACGTTCACCGCCTCGATCATGTGGTCGGCTAGATTTGAGTGTGCCGCCATCGATGGACCGGTGCCGCTACCCACGGTGGGGCGCTTGGCCTCGCCAAGCCACCGGGCGGCGGTCTCAATGACCTCCATAGGAATGTCGGCCCGCGCGGCCGCAAACTCGGGCGTGAACGGCGCAGTGGCGGCGCGCAGCGCGTCCAACTGCCCGCAGTGTCGCGACACGAAGTCCTGGTCATACGTATCGTCGCGCAAGAGGATGTGCGCGATCGCCGCGAAGACGGCGGCATCGTGCCCCGGCAGAGGCTGGATCAGCAAGTCGGCGTAGCGCGCGGTCTCGGTCCGCCGCGGATCGACGATGATGACGCGGCCACCCTTCTTTTTGATATGCTCGAACGCGCGGCCCGGTGCGCCGCTTTCGGAGAGCGCGAAAGGAGCGCCCTGGTGCGTGACGACCGGATTGCCGCCTGCCAGCAGCACCAGATCGGCATCGCGGAAAGCGTGCCGTCCGCTGGCGACGATACCCATCCGGCCCATCGTCACCCACTTCGCGGACTGGTCGATGGTCATGGACGAAAAGAAGTTCGGTGTGCCGATCGCCGAGACCCAGGCTCGCTCCAGCAACCCGCCCAGCGTGCTGCGATACGCGCCGGTGCCATGATAGACCGCGATCGCGCGCGGGCCGTGCTCTGCCAGCAGAGCGGCGAGCTTGTCGCCGATTTCTGCCGTTGCCGCATCGTTGGAGATCGGTTGCAGCTCTCCGTCCGCGCCCCGCTTGAGGCTGCCGAACAGGCGGCTCTCCGCGCCTTGCTGGAACTCGATGCTGGAGATGCCCTTGGGGCACAAGTAGCCGCCGTAAGGCGACGCGCTCGCGTCAGGGCGCGCGCGCAGCGGCACCCCGTTCTCCACGTCGATCTCCATCGCGCACAAGGCGCTGCAGTTGCGGCAGAACGTCCTGGCCGTGTGCATCATCCCACTGCCCGTTCCCTGGCCAACTCAGGTCGCCACCGGTTCGCGGGCGCTGGCGACGTCCCGGTTCGTCGCGCGGCTGGCGATGTCGTTGGCGGCGATATAGCCGAACACCATCGCCGGGCCGATCGTGCCGCCTGCTCCCGGGTAGTTAAGTCCGAACGGACTGCCGGTGGCGTTCCCGGCGGCGTAGAGACCGGGGATCGGGTTGCCGCTGCCGTCCACGACCCGCGCTTTGTGATCCGCCTTGAGGCCCCCCTTGGTGCCAAGGTCGCCGAGGTGGATCTGCACTGCGTAGAACGGTGCCTTGCAGATCGCGCCCAGCGCTGGATTGGGCTGGCACGTCGGATCGCCGAAGGTCTTGTCGTAAATGGTGGAGCCGCGGCCGAACTCTGGATCCTCGCCCTTGGCGGCATACTCGGTCATGCGCCGGGTCACATCTTCAAGCTTGGCCGGATCGAGATCGATCTTGCGCGCCAGTTCCGCCACAGAGTCGGCCTTGAAAATGTAGTGATCCCACCAGTCCATCGGGATCGAGCGGTCCGACATGATCGCACTGGGAAGGATCCCGCCAGCGGTGAACTTCTGGCGGAACACCGCGTCGAATACCAGCCAGCATGGCGTATTGGCGCCGGTCGCGAGCTGATCCGAAGCCATCGCCGCGCCGAAGCGGTCATAGCTGCACGCCTCGTTGACGAAGCGATCGCCGTTGCGGTTCACGCAAACGCTGTAGGGGCGGCCGACATCGAACACCGCCTGGTGCACTTCCTCGAAGTTCGAGGCCGACCGGTTGGGCAGGATCATGGTGGGCGCCCACCAGCCTTCGGCGGTATGCTCAGTTGCCGCCCCGATCTTCTCGGCCGCGATCAGCGCGTCGCCGGTGTTTGCCCCCTGGGGAGTGCTGGTCCACCAGATCGAGGTTCTGACCGGGTAGAAGCGGTCACGCAGTTCCTGGTTCCACTCAAACCCGCCGGCGCAGAGCACCACGGCGTGGCGGGCCTCGATATCATAGATGCGGCCCAGGTGGCTGACGGTGACGCCGGTGATCTTGTCTCCGGTGGTGATCAGCGTCTCCAGCTTGGTTTCCAGGCGGATCTTGACCCCTTTGTGGTCCAGCCTTGCCAGGAGCGGGCCGATGAGCGCCGCTCCCGAGACGTACAAGCGGTCCCGCTTGGTCATCTTGCGGGTGCTGCGATCCTTCCAGTACCGACCGATCACAGTGGCGACCTTCTTCTTCCATCCGGGCGCCCGCGCCGCGATCGTGAAGGTCTCTTCCAGGTTCATCGAGTAGCGGTTGAAGAGCTTGAACCGGGGGTATTGCTCGCGCACGAGCGGAAACTTGTCACCCAGTTGGCGGCCGTCCCATGGCGGCATGACCAGGCTGCGGTCGGTGCGCGAGCCGGGCAGCTCTGCGAAGTAGTCGGGCCAAGGCATCGAGATCATGTTGATGCCTTCGCCGCCCAGCCAGCCGAGCATCTCGCGGCCCGTGTCGACATAGGCTTCCAGCCGTTCCCGGTTGACGGGCTCCTTGATGACGGCATCCAGATACGTCAGCGTCTCTTCGCGGGTGTCGGTGCTTCCGCCCAGGCCGTGGTTCGGAATCCATGCCACGCCTCCGGATGTCGCCGAGGTGCCGCCGTACTTGTGCGCCTTTTCCACGACGAGCACCTGCAAGCCGAGGTCGCGGGCGCGCAGGGCCGCAGTCATCCCTGCCGCGCCGGAACCGACAACGATCACGTCAAAGGTCTCGCTCATCGCCATCCTCTTTATCTCACTCCCTGTCGACCCGAGGGCGTAGCCATGATTGGGACGGGGTTCGACTGTTCTTCATGCCGCACTGCGCCGCTGGGCTGGTTGGGCTGCTAATCAGGACAACTACCCTGGGGCAGGGCCAGCATATACCGCGTCCTGAAAGCGCATCAGCATGCAGGGGAGAGCCAGTGTCGGCTTTGAAGGGCCTCAGGATCATCGAACTCGCCGAGCATGTGGCGGGTGAGTATTGCGGCAAGCTACTGGCCGACTTCGGTGCAGAGCTTATCAAGATCGAGCGCCCCCAGGGCAGCCCCACGCGGCACCTCGGCCCCTTCCTTGGCGACCAGCCGGGGCCTGAGCGCAGTGGCTTGTTCGCCTACCTCAATACCAACAAGCAGTCGCTCGTTCTGGATGTCGAAACGCCAGAGGGCCGAGCGAGGCTGAGCGATCTCGTGGCCGGTGCCGACGCGGTGATAGACGATCATGGGCAGCAGTGGCTTGAAGCCGCAGGACTGGCGCCTGACAGCTTCCTCGATGACTATCCCGGTGTCATCCTTTGCTCGGTGACGCCGTTCGGGCTCGATGCTCCTGCGGAGCGTGCGCACGCCACCGACCTGACGGTCATGCATGCCAGCGGGCTGGGCTATCACACGCCGAGCGCCGCCGGTCCGTCCAAACCGCCGCTCAAGGGGGCAGGGCGCTTCCATGCGAGTTACGAGGCAGGGCTGGAGGGGGCGCTGTGCGTCGCCGCGGCGCTGCATCGCCAGGAACGCACCGGGCGCGGCACTTTCATAGACGTCTCCGCGCAAGACGTGCTGGCGGGACGGCTGGACTATGTGCTGGGTCAGATGATCGCCGGTGACATGGACGTGAGCGAAAGCCGCCAGCAGTTCGATCTTGGAGGGCCGGCCGGGATTTTCCCGTGCCGCGATGGCTTCATCTACATATTCCTATCGACCCCCGCCCATTGGCGGGCGTTGCGCACGTTGATGGGCGATCCCGAGGAACTGCGTGAGTTCCCCGAGGATTGGCTGGAACGCGGGCTGACTCCGGATCGCATAACCTTGTGCCGCAAGCATCTGGTGCTCTGGCTGGCTGGGCTGGACAAGGATCAGGCTGCCGCTGTCGCTCAGGAGAATGGCATCACGCTGGTGCCGGTCAACAACATGAGCGACCTCGCCAAGTCGCCGCAAGTCCAGCACCGCGGCTACTTCCAGAAGCTCGAGCACCCGGACGCGGGTCCCACGCTCTATCCGACTGTCGGCTACAAGCTCGGCGCTTCGGCTGCGAAGATCGAGACACCGGCTCCCAAGCTCGCGAACTCGGCAGAGGTTGCCGAACGATCCGCACGGTCGCGAGCGTTGCAGGAGCCGGGGAAGGGGCCGCTCGCCGGCGTTCGCGTTCTGGAGCTCACGAAGGTCTGGGCAGGCCCGTTCGCTGGCAAGTTGCTGGCGTTCCTGGGTGCCGAGGTGATCCGCGTCGAAAGCCTCGGTTCGCTGGACGTGACCCGCACTTTCGGCGTCAGCGACATGAACAAGGCGCCCGGTTTCCTTGCGGTCAATCCGCAGAAACTTTCCGTGCAGATCGACATGAAGAGCAAGGAAGGCCTCAGGCTGCTCAAGCAGCTGGCCGGCACTTGCGACATCGTCATTGAAAACATGCGACCGGGTGCTCTGGAGCGGCTCGGCTTGGGATACGAGGCCCTGAAGGAAGTGCGCTCCAATATCATTCTCAGTTCGATGAGCATGTACGGCGCCGATGGGCCCCTCGCCTACCAGACCGGCTATGCCCCGTGCTTCGTGGCGCTGAGCGGATTGAGCTCGCTGGTGGGCTATGACGGTGAGGCGCCTGCAGGCATGAACATCCGCTACTCCGATTCCTCTTTTGGTGCGGCTGCAGCGTTCGCATCGCTGGTCGCTTTGCGGCACCGTGAGGCCACTGGGGAAGGCCAGTTCGTCGACGTTTCCGCGGTAGAGATCCTCACCAGCCTGATCGGCGACACTGTGATGGACTACAGCTTGAATGGCCGGGCTGCGTCGTGCGACGGCAATCGCCACGCGGAGATGGCGCCGCACGGTCTCTATCGCTGCGCTGGTGACGACTGGATCGCGATCGCTGCGCAATCGGACGCGCAGTGGCAGGCCCTCGCAGCCCGCATCGGCATCGCTGACGAACTGCGGTTCGCTACGCTCACACAGCGCAAGGCGAGCGAGGCGGAACTGGATGGGATCGTGTCAGAATGGACGCGCGGCCGCGATGCGGTCCAGCTGGCGGAAGAACTGCAGGCGGCCGGCGTGGCGGCGGCCAAGAGCGCCAATTCAGTCGATCTGATCGGCGATGGGCACCTCTGGGCCCGCGGCTTCTACCGGTATGTCGATGATCAGGACGGCAATGCGCGGCCCGTGCTCGGCCCGTCGTGGCAAATGTCCGATGCGGCCGAGATCACCCGGGCGGCGCCGCGCCTGGGTGAGCACAACGCCTATGTTCTGGGCGAGATCATGGGACTGGGCGTAGAGGAACAGGAGCGTCTGCGGGAGGCTGGGGCGCTCCGTTAAGCAAGTCCCTCGCGAAGTCGAAGGGCAGTCCTGATTGCACCAGCGTGCAAGCGTTCCTTCGCGCCGGAGCTGGTTCCTGCCCTGCCCCGTTTAGCCTCGCCCCCCGCGATAGGGGGCGAGGATCTGTCTCAGGTGCGATCCCGCACGAGTTCATAGTCGCCGGCATCGTCCACAACCGCCTTCCAGCCGCTGTAGACGACGATGGTCGTGAAGGTCTCTTCGATGATGGCCGGACCCTTGATCTCGTGCCCCGGAGCCAACGTGGCGCCGGAGTAGATCGGCGTCTCCCGAAACCCGTTACCCAGATTGGCGCGGCGCCGCTTGGCCGGTTCTGCCGCTCGCGGCGAAACACTCGTGCCTTTCAGCGCGTGGGGGGAGGTCGTCTCCACCACGCTGGCGAGACGCAGGCCGGTGATCTCCGGCAATTCGTGTTCGCGGACGTGGCCGTATTCTTCCTGGTGACGCTGGTTGAACAGCTCGATCGCACGAGTGGAAATCTCATCGTCGATGAAGCTGAGGTCACCGAGGCCTTCACCGACATGCACGTCGAAAGTGAGCGCGAAGTTCTGTCCCGGGTACCGCATGTTCATCTGGTAACGCGCAGTGATCTGGTCGGACGCGAAGTTTGCCGCCTTGAAGTAGCCCTCTGCGCGATCCGACAACTCCCGCCAAATCGAAGTCAGCCTTGCCCTGTCGGCGGACATGGCCGGTACGATGTACGAGCGTTCTTCGTCGATGCTCGGATTGGCCACGAGCGTACCGAGAGCCGAGAATGTCGGTGAGGCTTTGGGCACAAGAACACGCTCGATGCCCAGGTCTTCGGCCTGGATTGCAGCGAAAACCGGGCCGTTGCCTCCGTAGGCCAGCATGACCATTTCCGCGGGGTCGATGCCCTTGCCTGCGGTGGTCCGGCGCACACCTTGCGACATGTTGGCGTTGACCATGCGCCAGCAGTCGAACGCGGCTTCTTCGGCGCCATAGCCCATCTGCCGCCCGATTTCCGCGAAGGCTTCCTCGACGCCGTCACGACGGAGCGAGAAGCTTCCGCCTGCGAACCCTTCATCCGTCGAGAGAATGCCAAGCATAACGAGCGCATCGGTGATCGTCGGCTGGGTGCCGCCCCGTCCGTAGCAGATCGGGCCCGGCTCCGACCCAGCCGAAGCGGGGCCGACCTGGAGCGCCCCGTTGTTGACGTGGCAAATCGAGCCACCACCGGCTCCCAGAGTCTCCACCTTCACCATCGGCACGCCGACAAGGTAGCGGTGGTGCATGTTCCACCCTGCCTCGGCAGGTGCCCTGCCGCCGATCACCACGGAGATGTCGTAAGAGGTGCCGCCCATGTCGACGCACAGGATGTCGTCGTAGCCTTTGGCCGAGCCGACGTGGGCCGACCCAATCACGCCGCCGGCCGGTCCGGAGGCCAGCACCCGGATCGGTGAGCCTTCGATGTAGTCGACGGTCATGACGCCGCCGCTCGCCTGCATGACCATCAGTTGATTGGTGTAGCCTGCATCACGCACGCGATGCACCAGCTTCTCGAGGTAGGAGTACACGCGCGGCGCCACGTAGGCGTTTACCACGGTGGTGCTGGTGCGGTCGTACTCGGGGGCGCGGGGCAGCACTTCGTGGCTGGAAGAGATCTGCACGCCCGGCAGTTCTTCAGCAACGATCTGCGCGATGCGCTTCTCGTGAACCGCGTTGACGAACGAGAACAGCAGCGAGATCGCCACGGACTCCACGCCCTGCTTCCGCAGTCGGGCACAGGCTTCGCGCACCGCGGTTTCGTCCAGCGGCTTGTGGACGGTACCGTCGTGCAGCACGCGCTCGGGCACCGTCAGGCGGCGGCGGCGCGGCGTGATCTGTATGGGAGGTTCCAGGCGAACATCCCAGATGTCCTCCTTGAAGCCGCGTCGGTATTCGATCTCGTCGCGGAAACCCTCGGTGGTGATGAGGCCGGTGATCGCACCGTTCATCTCGATCAGGGTGTTGTCCGCAACGGTTGTGCCATGAACGATGGCATCACACTGGCCGAGGAACTCGGCGAGTGTGAGCCCCTCCATGTCCGCCAGCTTCTGCAGACCGGTCATAACTCCGATGGAGCGGTCCTCCGGAGTCGACAAGTTCTTGTGGAGCCGGACCTCTGTTCCCTTGAGTAACGCGAAATCGGTGAACGTTCCCCCGATGTCGATGCCGACGCGATAACCCATCAATTCCCCCTCAAGCGGCCGCAGCCGTAGTCATTTCGCGGCGCAACGCGGCGGTGGCAGCAAGGTCAACGGCGAGGTCATAATCCTCGATGCTGCCGGTCAGTACGACGCCATACTTGGTGCGTGCGGCCTCGATGCTGACGTACTCGTCGAGCACATCCTCCTTCACCGCTTCGGCGTCCCGCTCAAGCGGACGCCCAAAACCGGCGCCACCTCCGTGCTGGTACGCGATGACTGCGCCAGCGGGCAGCATGGCTTGCGCCGTGTGCTCGATCTTGCGCTCGTTCGACGTGCCGACTTCGAAGTGGTTGGAGTAGGGAAGGGCGTCGTCGCCCCCGCACATTCCGCGCAAGGGGTGGGCGGCAGAAACCATCCAGGCCATCGCCGTGGCGGGCTGCAGCACCTGCTTGACGTTGAGGCTGCCGGGGGCGCCGCGCCACTGTCCGGCTCCGCCTCCGTCCGTCGTCATCTCGCGGCTGATGTTGAGGATAGGAAAGCGTGTTTCGGCATCTTCAGCCTCGGACAGGATGAGGTTGCCCAGGCTGACGGGACACGAACCCCAGCCGTCGATGCCGGCCACTGCGGACACATCCATCGAGCGGCAGTCGACGCCCTGGTCCATCCACATCGCCCCCGCCTCGTCAAAGCCGATGACAGAGTTGGGCATGCCGATCTTGTAGAGTTGCGGTGCCGAGCGTTCCGGCGCCACATGGCTCAACGCGAGGCACACCGCTTCGGTAATCTCGCAGGCCGGATGGAAAGAGCCAAGCGCAGCAGGCTTGTTCGGCGGCGGCTGGGCGATGGACCCTTCGGGTATCACCATATCGACTGCGTTGAAGTATCCTTCATTCTTGACGATGTCGGGATCCATGGCTGCCACGACCTGCGTCATGATGTAGCTGCGCGTGTTGGCGAAGGTGTTCCAGACACCGACCAGCTCCGGGCGATCGTCAGTGCCGGTCAGGTCGACGGTCAACTGGTCGCCTTCGATGTGGCAGGTGACGTGGATCTTGACGTCCTTCGTCCCGGCCGTGTCGTGATCGATGAAGACGGTCGCCTCGTAGGTGCCGTCTTGCCACTTCGAAACCTCCTGCCGACAGCGTGCCTCGGTGTGATCGATCGAGTAGTTGATCGCGGCCTTCACCATGTCCGAGCCGTACTTGCGGATCAGAGCCTGAAGCCGCGTTGCGCCTTTCTGCACGCCGGTGATCATGGCCGCGAGATCGCCCGAGAACGAGGGGAAGCGGTTGTTGCGCTCGACCATGCGGATCACGTCGAGGCGCTTGGCGCCGCGATGGACCAGCTTCAGGCAAGGATAGGACACCCCTTCGGTGAAGATGTCCGTCGCCTCCAGCGTAAAGCCTCCAGGGTCCTTGCCGCCGGTATCGCCCTGGTGCGCTTGCAGCGTCTGTACCACGATCAACTCGCCTGCATCGTCGAAGACGGGCGCATAGACGCAGTAATCCGGCAAGTGGCCGCCACCGTGGTCGGGGTCGTTGGCCACGAAGACGTCGCCGGGCCCCCAATCGTATGTGTCGAAGTTCAGCAAGCCCCAGCGCACCATCATCTGATTGACGAAGGTCAGGTGCGGAGTGCCGATCGCGCCCATGGCCAGGCGGCCGTGCGCATCGACGATAGCCGCATTACGCTCGTTCGACTGGTTGATGATGGGCGACGAAGCGGCGCGGCCGAGATGCGTCGCCGCCTCAAAGCAGACCGTCTCGAACGCACCACGGATGATATCGGCGGTAACCGGATCGATATTGGCCTGTGTCTTCAATGCCGGCGGCTTGGCCGCGAGCTTGCGATTGAGTTCAAAGGACATGAGGCGAATCCTTTCTCACTGCTCCGTCGGCCAGGTGCCGTCCGCGGATTGCTGGGCGAGCGGCGACGTGGCGTCACCGATCTCGAACAGCGAGCCGTCCTCGCGCTTGCCGTAGACCGACAAGGCAAGGCCGAGATCGACGCCGCGGGTTGTGGCGGGCTTGGCCTGCTGCGGAACGACAGCGCCGTTGCCGGAGTCCTTTCTTGAGCTTCGCCGCATCCTGCAATTCTCCCGAGCACCGCCCATGGTGACGTGCATCTTCAGCCTGTTCGCTAAGCGGCGCCCAGATGGTCCGCAAGCAACGGCGCGGCTGCTGCCACATCCGGCAAGACAGAGTGCAGTGTGAGCACAGCGCCTAAGGCGGGACGCATGCTAGCGCCTGCAGGCTGTGTTCACGCGAACGGACGTTTGTATTTCATGACCCAACCGACATTCCTGCGCGCCCTGCCGCAGAGCGAACTGCAACCTGGAGAGAAGAAGGCCGTCGAGGTTGCCGGCAAGTCCATTCTCGTCTGCCAGGTGGGGGACAAGCTGTTCGCGGTGTCCAATATCTGCTCGCACGCCGACGAGAAGCTGGAGTGCGGGCGGATGGGCAACGGCTGGATTGCCTGCCCTGTCCATGGCGCGCGCTTCGACCTGGCAAGCGGCAAGGCGAAGAACCCGCCCGCGAAGCGGCCGATCGCAACTTACCCGGTGCGCGTCGCGGACGATTGGATCGAAGTCGCGGTGTAGAGGGCTCCAGCTTGCGATGTGCGGCGGAGGGCCTCCCAGGGTGGGACGTGTTGGACCCACCCGAACCGACTGGCACTATAACGCTGGCTGCGAGCCCGCCGAAGCCTGCATTCCACGGAATTCACGCGGGGCGACGTTGTAGCGCGCCTTGAACATGCGGCTGAAGTGGGCGCTGCTCTTGAAACCTGCGAGGTAGGCGATCTCGCTGATGGCGTGGTGCTGCATCTTTTCGTCGCTAAGCCAATCGTGCGCGGTGCTCATGCGCTTGTCCCAGACCAGGTTGGAGAACGACAACTCGCTCTTCTTGAGGACGTGGCACAGGTAGCGCAGCGAGATGCCACAGCAGTCCGCGACCATTTTCGCATTGAGATCGGGATTGGCGAAGTTCTGGTTGATGTAGCGGGTGATGTCGCGGATCCGCTTGTCGGAGATGGACTCCCGCGCCGGCGGGTTGCCGGAGAGCCGGGTGATTGTTTTGCTGATCCCGGTGAGCAGCGCCTGCACCAGTTGCTCGGCCATGTCCTGGTCGATCTGGTCGTCCTGCTCGAACACCAGGTCGAGGATGCGGTCGGTCAGCGCCAGTTCGCCGCTGGATGTTGGAAACGGGCGGCCGACTTCGATGTTGTCACCCAGTACCGAGTAGATTTTGTGTGAGGGCACGATGACGTGCATCACCTCCAGTTCGCCGTTCTCGGGCGGCACCAGTTCCATGTAGAACGGGCGTGTGGAGCGGGTGATCGCGCACTCCCCGGCATGAACGGTATGGCGTCCCCCTGCATGAGCGATGCTCATGTGGCCACGGCGCATGAACCAGAAGATGACGAGGTTCGTCTTGTCGTTGCGGATATGTCCCCAGGAGCGCCGGAATGCGAGGCCCGAGCGCGAGACTTCCTTGCAGATGGCGTATTCGCCAGCGAGGCTCTTCTCGATGCGAACATCGACATTATGCGACGAAAGCGGCTTCAGGTCCCCGTCGTAGTAATCCGCCTTGTTCGTGCCCCGGAATTCAAATCGCCGGGACTCGTGGTTCGCTGTCGTCATGTCAAATGCGAGGACTGGCATGGGCTTATCCTTCTCCTTGGAACGCTCTTGCGGCGTGTTGACGATGTATAATCAATTACAGATCGAAGTCATGAGGAACGGAATCGGTGACGGACGCGTGCGTCACGCGCGCCTCCGAAACATCTAGATTGCCTGCCCCGTCCTGGCGCACCGCGATGTCGCCTCTGCAGTCATGCTCCAAGGCTGCGGGCGAAGGAGGAGATGCAACAGCCAGCGTCGCACCGCTGCCGAACCTGGAGCGCGATCGGTCAGGCTGCAGCTTCACGTGATCCTCCCAGATGGCCCTTGCAGGACACTCTATTTGCCCGAGAAGTCATAAGTTGCCTGAAAGTGACATGCCATGTCTGCACTGGCAATGGCACGCGCCTGTCGGCGAGATGTCGCGCCAGGTTCCTTCCCTTTGCCCGAAACTGACATGGCACTTGCTCTTGCCTGTCAGCGGAGGTGAAAAGTCCGTTTTGCCTTGGCCGCGCGCTCTCCCTTGGGGCTATGTCGAGGAGCACGCGGTGCATCTTGCGCCGACCCGTGGCCTCAGCAGTGAGGCAGAATGGAGTGGGAGTGGGAATGGGAGAGCAAGCGGTCTTGGAAGGGTCGTCGGTTCAGGATCCGACTACGAGGCCGGTCGTCCTCATCACCGGCGCGAGTGCTGGGATAGGCGAGGCGATCACGCGCCGTTTCGCGGCAGCGGGCTACCGGATCGTCGCAGTTGCCCGGCGCCCGGAGAAGCTGGCCGCCCTGGCCGAAGGGCTCGCCGGCCAAGCGGAAGTCGCGACACTGTCGCTCGACGTGAGCGACCCTTCCAGCGCGGCGCGCGCCGTCTCCTTTGCCATCGACACATTCGGTCGGCTCGACTGCCTCGTCAACAATGCCGGGTCCGGTCGCTGGGCTCCAGTGCACCAGACGGACGACGAGGCGATGGACGAGGTGATCGACGTCAGCCTGAAGGCCACCTTCCGGTTCTGCCGCGAGGCGGTGCCGGTGCTGCGCCCCGGTTCCGCCATCGTGACGGTGGGCTCGACGTTCGGCCTGATCGGCGGGCTCGACGGAGGAATCTACTGCGCCGTCAAGGCGGCCTTGGTGGGCCTGACCCAGACTCTCGCCGCGCAGTATGGCTCGCAGGGAATCCGCTCCAACTTGGTGGCGCCGGGCGTCATCAAGACGGACATGACCAAGGATCACTGGAATGCCCGCGGGTTTCAGCGCCTCAACCACGAGATGACGCCCTTCGACCGCGAGGGTACACCCGAGGACGTGGCGAACGCCGTGTTCTTCCTGGCCTCTCCGGAAGGTAGCTACATCAACGGTCAGTCGATCGCTCTCGACGGCGGCTGGACCACCACAAAATTCCTGGTGAACGACGCGCTTGTGCTGGATCGCGTACCCTCGCAGCCCGCCAGCGCGGCGTTGAACGGCTAATCCGGAGACTCGACATGGCTGCCACTGACAATCAAGCCGCACCGCAATGCCCCGTCGCGCATGGGCCGGACCTGCTGCAGGGCGTTTCGCTGATCGACCCAGCCATCTCGGCTCAGCCGGCGGCTTATTACACCGCGATGCGCGAAGGCGATCCGGTGCACTATGACGAGAAGCTCGGCATGTACCTGATCTCGCGCTACGAGGACATCCAGACAGTCCAGCGCGATCCGATCACCTACTCGGTCGAGCATGGCTACAAGGCGCAATATGCCGCCGGATTCTTCGCCGAGTTCCAGGAAATCCTCAAACGCGACGGGCAGGGTTACTTCCCCGACGCGATCATGTCCGATCCGCCTTACCATACCCGCATCCGCAAGCTGATGGACAATGCGTTCTCCGCGCACCGGGTGCGCCAGCTCGAGCCGCTGATCGAAGACATCGTGCGCGAGTGCATCGACGATTTTATCGACCGCGGCGAGTGCGACGGAGTCCAGGATTTCGGCGTTCCGGTGACTATCCGCGTCATCTGCAAGCAGCTTGGCATCGAAACCTACGACGCCGACAAGATCCAGCGATGGTCGCATGCCGTCACGCAGCAGATCGGCCGCATGCAGGATCGCGAGCAGATGATAGAGAATGCCCGCGAGATCTGCGACCTGCAGAACTTCCTTATCGCCCAGATCCGGGATCGGGAGGCGAACCCCAAGGAAGACATGATCTCCGACCTTGTCCATGCGCGGGCGGACGGCGAGGAAAACCCCACGCTGACGTTCGAAGAAGTCGTGTCGCTGGTGCGTGCACTGATGATCGCGGGCAACGAAACGACAGCGACGGCCATGTCGAATCTGCTCTACATCCTCGCCACGCAGCCGGATGTCGCGCAGTTGCTGCAGGGTGCTGCCGATGACGATCGCCTGCTGGCGCGTTTCGTGGAGGAACTGCTCCGCATCGAACCGCCCGTCCGCGGACTGTCGCGCATGACGACCAAGGAGGTCGAGCTCGGCGGCAAGACTTTGCCGAGCGGCGCGCACCTGCTGCTGATGTATGCTTCGGCCAACGATCAGGACGACGTCTTCGCCTGCCCACGCCAGTTCGACATGGAGCGTAGCAATCTCGGCCGCCACGTCTCGTTCGGCGGCGGTCCCCACCGCTGCATCGGCTTATCGCTTGCACGCATGGAGATCCGGGTTGCCGCGCGGGAAGTGATCCGGAGGCTCAAGGACATCAAGCTGGCAGTTCCGGTCGAAGACCTGCGGTACTTGCCCACTGTCGCCACCCACTCGCTTGCGAGCCTGCCGATCACGTTCACGAAGCGGGTCTGATCCCATAGGTGCCGGATCGCAGCTGAACAAAAGGGAAGTACGAGACTTGGGGCAGGAACTGGCAGGCAAAGTGGCGATCGTCACTGGCGCAGCGTGTGGCATCGGGCGGGCAACGGCTGAACTGTTCGTGGCTGAAGGCGCTCGCGTGGTTATCGCCGACATAAACGATGAGGCCGGCGAAGCGGTGGCACGCGAGTTGGGGCATGCGGCGATTTACCAGCGCGCCGACGTCGGTTTGGCCGAAGACATCGACGCACTTGTCGCCGCCGCCATCGACCGGTTCGGAGGCCTGCACGTGATGTTAAACAACGCGGGCGTCTCCTGCAAGCCGAGTATAAACTTCCTGGATGACGAGCTGCCGGACTTCGCGCGTGTCATGCAGGTCAACGTGCTGGGCGTTATCCTGGGGACGCAACGCGCGGCCCGGCACATGGCGAAGAACGGCGGCGGCTCCGTAATCAACAACGCCTCGATCGCCGGCCTCATCCCAGGTCTGGCAATGCTCGCGTACCGCACGTCGAAGGTGGCGGCGATTCACGCCAGCAAATCGATGGCGATTGATCTTGCCCAGTATGGCATCCGGGTAAATTGCCTCGCGCCTGGACACATCCCCACGGATCTCAACGCCTTTGCTCCTCCGCGAGCCACTCCAGAGCAGGCAGCGCGGGTTCAGGTGGCGATGAAATCGGTCTGGGACGCCAACAAGCCGCTCAAGCGGCAAGGTGTACCCCATGATGTGGCGCAGGCAGCGCTGTTCCTGGCCAGCGATCGTTCTGCGCAGATTACCGGCACTGTGCTGGCGGTTGACGGCGGGATATCGGCAGGCGATCCAGTCAATCACTTCAAGGAGCTGATGGACGCGCGTGCCTCGGCCATGGCGGACGGAGAATAAAAGAAAATGGGTGTCACGGTCACGTTTGTCGAAGAAGACGGTACGGAGCGTACGTTTGAGGATGTGAGTACGGGGCAATCGTTGATGGAAGTCGGCCGCACCAACGGTGTAGCGGGCATTCTCGCCGATTGCGGCGGAGCTTGCGCCTGCGCAACCTGCCACGTCTATGTCGATGAGGCCTGGATGGAGAAAGTCGGAGCGCCGGACTCGATCGAGGAAGAGATGCTGGATCTCGTGTCCGAATTCCATAAGCCTAACAGCCGTTTGTCGTGTCAGATTCCTCTCACAGACGAACTCGACGGCCTCAAGGTCGAGGTCGCGCCGACCGGCTACTGAGTGGATTTCCCCCTGAGCCCGGTGGCGGGCTCGGCCGGGGGTTTAGCACCTCTTCAACCCGCGCCCGAGCGACAAGGTGGTACGGCAAGGCCTCGTCCGATTTCTCACGATGCGGAGAGAACGACGTTCAGGCCGCCGCTCGTCGCGTCGGCTGCGGATTGGATTGCTGGTCCAGGCGCCCCAGCAGTTTCGATAACTGCTCACGATAAGCCACGACACCCGCTTCCTTCACAGGACCAAAGCCGGCGATCAGCGACGCGGACGCGGCGATCTCGGTGCAGAGCTCCAGGTTCTCCTCAGTCGCCCGATCAGCCAGGGACAGGATCAGCTCGCGATACTCGCTGATAAGGGCACGCTCCATCCGACGCTCGGCAGTCATGCCGAATATGTCCAGTGGCGTTCCGCGCAATCGCTTCATCCTGGCCAGTAGGCCGAAGACCGGGAAGATCCAGCGCCCCATTGCGATCTTGCGCGGGCGCCCGGTCTTGAGATCCTTGCGGAAGGCAAGCAACGGCGGGGCGAGGTTCACTTCCAGCTTGTAGTCGCCCTCGAACTGAGCGGTGAGGCCGGCCTTGAACTCGGGCGCACTATAGAGGCGTGCAACTTCGTACTCATCCTTGTACGACATCAGCCGCGACAGCTCTCCGGCGACTGTCGTGAGGAAGGGGCCGTTCGCGTCGATTTCACGGGCATTCAGCCGGGCGGCGACATCATCCAGGAATGCCCGATACTGGGCGGCATAAGCTTCGCTCTGATAGCTGGCGAGGTGCCGGCTGCGGCTTACGACCATCGCGTCGAACGTCTCGGGGAAGGGGGAGGCGGGGTCAAGCTGGGCGAACCGCTCCATCTCGTCCGGAAAGGCTGCGGCGATCCGGCCCAGCATCAGTGCGCGCAGGTTGGCCTCGACAGCCGTGCCGTTCAGGCGGACGGCCTCGGCGATCGCGTCGATGCCCACCGGCAGCAGACCCGATTGAGCGGCGTAGCCGACGATGAGCAGATTGGTGAAAATCGTGTCGCCCATCAGCTTGCCGGCCAGCGCATTGGCGCGCACCAGGGCGATGTTTTGCGCATCGACGCGGCTGCTGATAGCCGGAATGAAGGCGGATGCACGGAAGTCCAGGTCCTTGCGGGTCTGGAACTCACCTGTGGGTACGACGTCTTCGTTGGCGATGACGCGGCTGTCGGCCCGGACTGTCTTGGCTACGTCCGGACTCGCGGCGACGACAAGGTCGCAGGCGATCAGCAGGTCTGTCTGACCGACGCCCAGTCGTGCGCTGGGGATCCGCTCGGCGTTGGAGGCGAAGCGGATGTGGCTCATCACTCCGCCGCCCTTTTGCGCCATGCCGGTCATGTCGAGCACCTTGGCGGCCTTGCCTTCGATGTGCGCCGCCATCCCGAGCACTGCGCCCACGGTCAGTACGCCGGTGCCGCCGATGCCGGTCACTAGCATGGAATAGCTGCCGGACACGTCGATGACGTCCGGATCAGGCAGCTTCGCGACCAGCGGCTCCAGCGCGCCTGAGTCGACTGCGCGCTTGGCGATCCGGGCGCCGCGCACCGTGACGAAGGACGGGCAGAAGCCCTTGATGCAGCTGTAGTCCTTGTTGCAGTTTGATTGGTCGATCGCGCGCTTACGACCGAATTCGGTCTCCAGCGGCGTTATGCTGACGCAATTTGACTGGCGTGAGCAGTCTCCGCAGCCTTCGCAAACGGCGGGGTTGATGAAGAGCCGCATGTCGGGGTCCGGATAGGTGCCACGCTTGCGGCGGCGGCGCTTCTCATTGGCGCAAGTCTGCTCGTAAATGATGGCTGAGACGCCCTTAACCTCGCGCAGTTCGCGTTGGAGGGCGTCGAGCCGGTCGCGTTCGAGCACGCGGACTCCGACCGGAAGCTTGCCCCGCCATTTCTCCGGCTGATCGCTGACCAATGCCACGGGCTTGACGCCTTCCGCGATCAGTTCCGCGACGATCTGATCGGGCTGTATGTTGCCTTCCAACGGCTGGCCGCCGGTCATCGCCACCGCGTCGTTGTAAAGAATCTTGAACGTCACGTTCGCCGAGGCCGAAAGCGCGGCCCGGATCGCGAGAATCCCGGAGTGCGTGTATGTGCCGTCGCCCATGTTCGAGAAGACGTGCCCGGTCTCGGTGAAATGCTGCGCGCCCAGCCAGGGTAGGCCTTCCGCTCCCATGCCCACGACATTCATCGTGCGGCGTTCGGGCATGAAGGCGGCAAGGCCGTGGCATCCGGTAGCGCCCATCGCCACGCTGCCGTCCGGCACGTTCGTGCTCGTGTTGTGCGGACAGCCCGAGCAGAAGAACGCGGGGCGGACTGCCCCTGCGGGAGCGACAGTGGCGGCCTCCATGGCGGCCCACCGCTCCGCATCGGCTCGAGCTGGCGCATCGAGTACGCCGAGCCCCTCCAGACGCGCAACGATCGTACGGCGTACGAGACCGGCGTCGAGCACATTGTCCAGCGGCAGGAGCGCGCGTCCTTGCTCGTCGCGCTTGCCCACGATGATGGGACTAGGACCGGGCATGGCGAAGAGCGCGGCGGCGAGTTGTTCCTCAATGACCGGGCGCTTCTCCTCGACCACCAGGATCTCGCGCGCGCCTGCGCATGCGCTGCGGAGGAATTCCTGGTCCATCGGCCAGGTCATGCCGAGCTTGACCAGCGACACGCCGAGCGCGCGGCAGCGTGCTTCGTCGAGCCCTAGCGCCAGAAGTGCTTCGTGAACGTCGAGATAGGCCTTGCCGGCGGTAAGGATGACGAGGTTGCGCTGCTCGGGCGCGATGACCACCCGGTTCAAGCCATTGACCCGCGCGAACTGTACGGCGGCGGGCAGCCGCTCGTTCACGACGAGCGATTCCTGCACCAGCGGCGGCAAGCTGCGGCGAATGTTGAGCTGCGTGCCGCCGGGCAGTTCGGGCCGAACGATCGAGAGTTCGGGCAGGATCACCGACGAGGTCAGGTCCAGCGCATCCGTGACCGACTTGAGGCTGACGTAAAGGCCACTGAAGCGTGACATCTCCCAGCCGAGCAGGCCGTAGGAGATGATCTCGTCCGTCGTGGAGGGTGCGAGGATCGGCAGGAAGCCGGCGATCAAGGTGTGTTCGGACTGATGCGCCGAAGCAGAAGACTTGGCCGCATGATCGTCACCCGCGACAACCAGCACACCGCCCTTCTCGTGGGTCCCCTCGAAATTGGCGAGCTTCAGAGCCTCACAGGCGCGGTCGACGCCGAGGCCCTTGGCATACCACATTGCAAAGACGCCCTCGAAAGGCGAGTTGCCGAACCAGTGTACTTGCTGCGTCCCGCGAAGGCTTGTGGCCGCAAGCTCTTCATTGAGGCCGGGTTCGAAGTGGATGTCCTGCGCATCCAGCAACGTCTTTGCCGCCCACAACTGGGCATCCAGCGTCGTGATCGGTGATCCTCGATAGCCGGTGACGTAGCCGCCAGTCTTATGGCCGGCGGCACGGTCGCGCCGCGCCATGTCGAGAGGCAGGCGAACGAGCGCCTGCATCGAGGTTAGAAACACTTGTCCCGAGGTCTGCTCGAAGCGGTCCTGCAATGTCACGACGGTTTTGGTCACGGGCTACCTTGAGCGCAACGTTTGCGTAAGCGCCAGGCACAGCGTGTCCGCTGGCCATGGCAGACAAGTGTGCCGTCTTTTCAAGTCACCATTCCGGCTTGAACGGTTCCATCGCCATGTACTTGTCGACCGCAGCCTCGAAGTGCCGGATGCGGATTTCCTGGTAATTGGCGAGGGTTATGCCGGGCTTGGCGCTGGCCTCCAGGCCCTCCTGCTGGGCGTAGAGATTGTCGGTGTCCTGGTCGAGAATCTTGCCGAAGCCCGGATCCATACCTTCAGCTTCGGCAAAGGACTGGTCGTCATCAAGGATCTCGACTTCGGCAGTTTCGGGGCGCGGACCATCCTTGGGGATCGGCCGCATGAACATGACTTCGTAGATGCAGCGGCGATGGTCCCGCGCGTCCGGACGGAAGCGGTAGAGCATCGGCAGTGAGATGCCGGGGAACACGTAGAGGTTGGGGAACATCGTGTAGGAGTACGTGTCCAGCAACTCGGTGTCGGACACGTGGCTGAGGTCGGTATTCGCCGCCTGCTCGAACATCGAGCGGAACATGTCGGCCATCACCTGGCGGGCGCGCTCTCCCTCCTTGAGCTGCGGCTTGGCGCCCCCCAGGGCCGAGCTGTCGCCCATGGTGAAATTGTCGACGATGTCCTGCTCGCTGTACTGCCCGTAGAGGTTCGGGCTGACCACGCCGAGCGTGGAGATGAAGCGGTTCACGTGTTCGCCGTAGACGTCGTACTGCGAGTTCACGTCGCCGTTCGCCGGCGCGACCTGCGGATGCGTGTCAGCAACGTGATAGGCCTCTTGAAATGCCTCGACCGTGAGCTTCCAGTTGGCCGGATAGCTCTTCTGTACGTGCAGGTAGATGTAGCGGTCTTCGAGCCGCCACGCCGCGAAGTGCTTCATGATTTCGGGCCCGAAGTACTCCGCCAGGGTGGGCGCGTTCGGGTCCATGTTGATGAAGACGAAGCCGCCGAGCGTTTCGACTTTCGCCTCGGGCAGGCGCATACGCTCCTTGTCGACGTGGCCGAAGTCCCACTGGCAGGGAATGTTCTTGTTGGTGCCGTCGAGGTTCCAGGTCCAGCCATGGAACGGACACTTGATCTCGCTTGCCGAGCCGGCGGTGTTCGACGGCTTCAGCTTCGTGCCGCGGTGCAGGCAGGCGTTGAAGTGAGCCTTGATCTCGTTCTCGGCGACCCGGGTGACGATGAAGCTGTAGGGCCCAATGTCATAGACGTAATAGTCGCCGACCTCGGGGATGTGCTCCTCGCGACAGGCCATCTGCCAGGTGCGCGTCCAGAGCCGCTCGAATTCGCGCTTCTGGAACTCGGGATCGATGTAGCGGTCCTTCGAGACGTCTTCACTGCCAAGGTACCGGTAAGACTCCGAGCGGGCCCACTCAGGAGCCGGAATCTTGTCGCGAGCGATGATTTCCTGCGTGCTCTCCGCTGGGCAGCGCGCTTCGCCAAGCGCAAAGGTGCCGGTCTCGAAATTCATCCCACATTCTCCAGGTCTCGCGCCACTGCGGATTTGTTCACGCGGGTGGCGCTCTCATTCTTGTGGATCTGTCCGTCCTTCATGATGAGGACGAGCTTAGAGGTGTCGGTCAGTACGGCGATGTCCAAAAGCGGGTTGCCGTCCACCAGGATCATGTCCGCCAGCGCGCCCTCGGTCAGGGTCCCGAGATCGCCTTCAGCGCGCATGGCGAGGCCACCGTTCCGCGTCGCGCACGCGAGCGCGTCGGCCGGGCTGTAGCCGTAGTATTCCAGGAAGAACTGCAGGTCGCGCGCCTGCTCGCCCTGCTTGCTCCAGCCAAAGCCGTAATCGCCGCCGATCAGGTGGCGCACGCCCCGCTTGCGCAGCTCCGTGTGGGTGCGGATCGAATTCTCCATCAGTTCCGGGATGTTCATGTAGCCGCCGACCTCAGGCGTGAGCCCGTGAGCCGAAGCCTCACCCTGCAAGATCTGATGAAACAAGCCGACCGTCGGAACGATGAAGATGCGGTCCTTCGCTTCCTCCATCATGTCGAGCAATTCCTCGTCGGAGTACTCGCAATGAAACAGCCCATCGACGCCGGCCCGAACACAGGCCTTCGAGCCCTCGATGGAGCGGGTGTGCGCATTGATCTTGCGGCCATAGGCATGTGCCGTCTCGGCAGCGACCCGGATTTCGTCGAAGGTCATCGGTGTCGTATGGGCCGGCGTCGAGGGATAGAAGGGGTCGCCGGACACATCGAGCTTGATGTTGTCCACGCCCTCGCGGCAGTGGAGTCGCACCGCGCGGCGCATCTCTTCGACGCCATCCACGATGGTCGATGGGCCGGTCCGCGGATCGTGCTCCTTGCCCTCATCGCCCATCGCGCCGGTCACGCTGATCTCCAGCCCACCTGCGCGGATGCGCGGACCCGGCAAGCGACCGGCGTTGACCTCGTCGCGCACGGCCACCGCCAGGCGCAGTTTCGCTTCGGAGGCGCCGTATGCGCTGGTGAAGCCGGCGTCGAGGAGCGCCTTGGCGCCGCGCGCGGCGGTGAACACCTGCTGCTCCGGCGAGGGGCCGATGAGGTCTTCGGTCCGTGTGACGTTCTCGAATGAGAGGTGCGCATGACCCTCGACCATGCCCGGCATCAGGAACAGGCCGGCACCGTCGATGATTGCGGCTCCATCAGTAGCGAAGCCACCGGACCCACGCGATACCGAGCGGATGCGATTTCCTTCGATCAGCACGTCGCCGGCGAAAGGATCGGCGCCGGTGGCATCCCAGATGGTAGCGCCGCGGATCACTGTGATGCCCATTGAACCAGCCTCTCTGCCATTTCGCTTCCAGCATTCTGCTTTACCGGCTCGCGCCTCCGTGCCCGATGACGTCATATGCATCGCGACTTGTCTGCCCGTGCCAGCGGTTACCGGCGATGTTGTTCCGGGGCGGCCGCTCCGGCACTTCACCGGCAGACACCCCGGAGAGGCAGCCATGATCAGAGGAATCCATCACGTCTCGATCCACGTTCATGATCTGGATCGGATGATCGCCTTTTATAAGGATGCGTTCGGGTTCGAAGTGGTGGGCGAGCAGTTCAGCTGGAAGGATGAACCCGTGCTCGACAGCCTGATCGACGTGAAAGGATCGGCGGCACGCGGCGCCATGCTGCGGGCAGGCAGCTGCTACATAGAGATGTTTGAATTTCAGGCTCCACAGGGCAACACCACGCCGCTGTCTCCGAATGACAAGGGCTACACTCACTTCTGCGTCGACGTCGCCAGCGACATTGAGGGCGAGTACGAGCGCCTGAAGGGCTTGGGCATGACCTTCGGCGCGCCTGCTCCAATCGATATGGGGCATGTGAAGTCCGTCTATGGTCGCGATCCGGAAGGCAATCTGATCGAGCTGCAGCAGACCGCCGAACACTGCGACTTCCGCCTGGACCAGCTCCCGTCGCTGGCATGATCCGGTGAGTGATCCGAAAATCCTGACGACCGAGGTGATCGACTACGCGTGCGGTGACGATACCGGTATTCTGATGCCCGCGCACGAAGCGGCCTTTCGGGCCGCTGGCGAGGCATTCCTGACCGAGGCGTTCCGTGCGTTTGGCTCGATCTCGCGCATGAACAGCGTAGCCCGGATTACACGGCTGGATCCATGCCCTGGCGGCAGCACAGGCCACAAGCTGTTCCTGTCGGTCGAATACGCATTCGATGAACCGGGCCTGCAGCGCGATCTCTTCGTCAAGTTCTCGCGCGACTTCGACGACAGCCGGCGTGACCATGCGCGCCACGAGATGGAGAGCGAGGCTCGCTTCGCGCCGGTTTCACGCGCGTCAGGCTTCCCGATCCGGGTGCCCGCCGCATACTTCGGCGACTTCGAGCATGCGAGCGGCACAGGGCTGCTGATCACCGAGCGGGTGGCGTTCGGCAAAGACGGAATCGAAGCACAGCATGAAAAATGCTGCGATCACGAGATCGATGATCCTCTGCCTTATTACCAAGCGTTGATTACGGCTCTCGCTCGGCTCGCCGCGGCACACAAGGCGGGGCAGCTTGTCGACGATATTGAAGAACGCTTTCCCCTGAACCCCGCGCGCGCCGGGCCTGATCCCATCACCTACGACGAAGCGGCCCTGCGCAAGGTGGTTGAAGGCGCTCGGCAGTTCGCGCAAGATCTGCCCCAGCTGCTTCCCCCTGATTTGCGGGCGCCGGAGTTCTATGATCGGCTTCTCGCCGACGCCTTGATGATCCGCGAACATCGCGACCTGCTGGCGCAGTACCTCGTTGGGAGCCAGGACTTCATTGCCCTGTGCCACTGGAACGCACACATCGACAATGCCTGGTTCTGGCGGGACCGGCAGGCTGCGCTCCATTGCGGACTGATGGACTGGGGGCGAGTGTCGCAGATCACCTTCGGCGCAGCCCTATGGGGCTGCCTCAGCGCGGCGCACTTGGACATGGGAACGCGCCACCTTGATGCATTGATTACACTGTTCGCTGAAGAATACCGCTTGCATGGCGGCCCCGCGATCGACGCGGATGGGCTCAAGCAGCACTTCTTCGTTCACGTCGGCATGATGGGCGTCGCCCGCGTGCTGGCACTTCCCAAGGTCATCCGGCTGCGCGTCCCGGACGCATTGCAGGCGAGCGGGCCTCTCGATCCGATGATCCTCAACGACGAAGCGGCGAGGACCGTTCTGCACATCTACACGATGTTGCTCACACTCTGGTCCAGGCCGGATTTCCAGAATACGCTCGATCGCGTGCTGGGAGCAGCGAACGGACCGACCGTTCGCTGAAAAACTCGTGATTCGCCTTTGAGCAGCGGCCACCCTTTAAATCGGCCGCACTATGACCTTCCATCGCCAGTCCTGCGCCGCCTAATCGACGTCGGAGATGCTTACATCGAATGTCGTCGCTGCCTGCCGGATCGGACTCCGACTATCCACATAGCGCCCTTAGCCCTGCGAATAGCTTTGAGCAGGCTTGGCAGGCCATCTCCGCCTATCTGGGAGAGCCCTGGAGTTCACACGATCCGCCCCAGCGGATTCCCTCTTCGGCTCCGCAGGAACGATTACGCTCCCCGGGATTGATGGACCTCGGGGAACCAATCGACGGCTGATCACTCAATTCGCCATGCGGGCCCATGCATGGACCGGAACTCGATCGGTTAGGGAGGGTAGGGGACTGCGAAAAACTACGCAGAGAGCAGCCAATTGGCGGACGCACTTGAGCATCTCTGGAAGCAAAAATGGACCGAGCCGGAATCGAATTGGACCGCCAACATGCTGATTTAAAAAGCTATAATTTTATTTCCAGGTTCCTGTCCATCAGTCATACCATCAAAGCGGATTTCAGTTTGGGTTCGATTCTTAAAGCCGGAATCGAGCACCCCGCGCGTCGATTCGCGAATCGTCAGAGGCGATCCTCATCCGAGCATGAGGCTCCTAACTTCATGTGCACGAGCGCAGGGCAGCGCTTTCTGTAACGGACGAAAGCGCGGCCGCTGTCGCCGTGATAGCGAACACCGCAAATCAGCGGGGCGCGACCTGAAACCTGCCCATGGCTCCACGAACCACGTGTGATCCCTTACGACCGGGTCTGGGGACTTTCCCGCCATTGCGCCAATCGCGGTGGACGGCAGCTATTGTCCGAAAGCGACGTAGACGAGCGACAATGCAGACGCCCTCGCGCTGCCTAAGCGTCCAGCTTGCGCGTCCCCAGCCATTTCACCATCGCCGGATCGCGATGGTCGAAGAAGCTGCTGGTCTTCTCGTCCAGCTCTACCATCCTTGCCACGTCGTCATCATCGAGTTCGAAGTCGAAGACGTCGATGTTTTCAGCCATACGCTCCTTGCGCACCGACTTGGGGATCGCGACGACGCCGCGTTGGGTGATCCAACGGAGCACGACCTGCGCGATGCTCTTGCCGTGCTTGCGACCGATGGACTGAAGCACTTCGTTTTGAAACAGGCCGTTCTTGCCTTCGGCGAATGGCCCCCACGCTTGGGCCTGAATGCCGTACTCCTTCAGCAAAGTCTGCGCTTCGGCCTGCTGATGGAACGGATGTATCTCGATCTGATTGACAGCCGGAATGACTTCGTTGTGGAGCGCAAAGTCCACCGTCCTGTCGGGGTAGAAGTTGCTTATGCCGATCGCGCGAATGCGGCCGGCGCGGTATAGTTCCTCCATCGCGCGCCACGCGCCATAAACGTCGCCATAGGGCTGATGGATCAGATAGAGGTCGAGATAGTCCAGCTGCAGTTTGTTGATCGACCGTTCGAACGCGGTCTTCGCGCCCTCATAGCTCGCATCCTGCACCCACAATTTGGTAGTGACGAAAAGCTCGGCGCGATCGATGCCGCTGCTGCGGATCGCCGTTCCTACGGCCTCCTCGTTCATGTAGGATGCGGCGGTGTCGAGCAGACGATAGCCCACGTCAATCGCATCACACACGCTACGCTCGCACTCGGCCGGGTTGGTCACCTGAAAGACGCCGAAGCCTAGAACAGGCATTTCAACGCCATTGTTCAGCGTCACCGTGGGAGGGCTATTGGTCATATCGTGTCCTTAGTGTGCTTGGCTCAGCGGCTTGCTCAAGCGATCTGCGGCAATCCGGCGAGCAGTTTGTCCATCGTTAGAGGATATTCCCGAACACGCACCCCGACTGCATTGTAGACCGCGTTCGCGACCGCAGCCGCGACGCCCGAGATGCCGAGTTCCGCAACACCCTTAGCCTTCATCGGCGATGACATTGGATCGGCGTCTCCAAAGAAGATCACTTCCTGGTGCGGGATGTCGGCGTGAACCGGCACTTCGTAGCTGGCGAGGTCATGGTTGACGAAAAAGCCGAACCGCTTGTCGACCGCCAATTCCTCGGTGAGCGCCGCGCCGACGCCCATGCTCATGCCGCCGATCACCTGACTGCGCGCGGATTTGGGATTAAGGATGCGGCCGCAATCGCATACGGAAAGCATGCGGCGGATGCGCGTTTCGCCGGTGAAAGCATCGACTGCGACCTCGACGAAGTGCGCGGCGAAGGTCGCCTGCTCGGACTCCTCGGTCACACCGCCGAACTCGATCACGTCCTCAGCGACCAGTTCGCCATCGCGCGCCGCCTGGGCCAGCGGGAGCGCACGGCCGCTCGCGCGCACTTGGCCGTCTTCAAAGGCCGCGTCAGTAACGTTGAACCCGAGCTTCTGGGCTACTGCCTCGCGCAGCTTAACGCAGGCCGCATAGACCCCCGAAGTCGAGCAGTTGCCGCCCCATTGACCGCCGGAACCGGCCGATACGGGAAAGGCAGAATCGCCGAGCCGAACCACGACCTTATCGATTGGAATGCCCATCATCTCTGCCGCAGTCTGGGCAATGATCGTATAGCTGCCAGTGCCGATGTCGGTCATATCGGTCTCGACGGTCACCACGCCACCACGGTCAAGTCGCACCCGTGCGGCAGACTTCATCTGCTTGTTACCGCGGATCGCGCCGGCCACACCGTGCCCGATGAGCCAATCGCCCTCACGCATTTGTCCAGGTATCTTGTTGCGCTTACTCCAGCCGAACTTTTCGGCGCCCGTGCGCAGGCACTCGACAAGATGGCGCTGCGAGAAGCGGAGCTCCTTGGCCGAATGCTCGTCGGTACCGCCGCTATCGCTGCGCGCCTGTGGATCATCGCTGCTTGGCTCGGCAGGCACGTCCGGGACAACTTGCGTGTCGTTGATGATCCTGAACTCGACTGGGTCCAGACCCAGCTTCTCAGCCATCTCGTCCATGGCAATCTCCAGCGCCATCAGCCCGGTGGCTTCGCCGGGCGCGCGCATGGCATTGGCTTCGGGCAGATCTAGGATCGCGAGCCTGGTCCTGGTCATGCGGTCGGCGCCAGCATAGAGCAGCCGTGTTTGGTGGACCGCGCCGTCAGGCTTTCCGTTGGGCAGATCGCCCGACCAGGATTCATGCCCGATCGCCGTGATCTTGCCGCTGCGTTCTGCCCCGATGCGGATGCGCTGAATGGTCGCGGGACGATGCACCAAGTTGTTGACGCTGAGCGGTCGCTGAAGCGCGACTTTGACCGGCCGCTTGGCGGCGCGCGCGCCCAGGGCCGCTGCAATGACATCGGCACGCAGGAACAGCTTCGCACCGAACCCGCCGCCGACATAAGGCGTGATAACCCGGACCTGCTCTTTTTCCAGCCCGAGCGTCGTCGCTAGATCGCTGCGCGCCCAATCGACCATCTGATGCGAGGTCCGCACCGTGAGGTTGCCGTCTTCCCAAGTCGCGATGGTCGCTGGCGGCTCCATCATCACATGCGATTGGTCGGGCGTGGTGTAGGTCGCATCGAGCTTGACCGCCGCTTTGGCGAAGGCGCCTTCGAAGTCGCCGACGGAAGTATCGGACGCACCGGCCGTGATCTTCTTGGGATCAGTCGCAGACGCGCGGCTTGCCTCAAGGTCAAACTTGCCCTGCTCCCGGGCGTATTCGATCTGGAGCAGCCCCGCTGCAGCCCGTGCCTGTTCGAACGTCTCCGCCACCACGACCGCGATCGCCTGGTGATAATGCTCGATCTTGGGACCACCGAACAGCGTGGCGGTGTTCCGGTTAGCCTTCTTCAGCGGGCCGGCGTTACTTGCGGTGACCACTGCGATGACCCCTGGCGCTTCCTCCGCGCGGCTGACATCGAGCTTTGTGATCCGGCCCTTGGCGATGGCGCTGCCCACGACATAACCATACGCCTGGTTGGGCGCGGCAACCTGATGCTCGTAGGCGTAGGGCGCGCGCCCCGTCGTCTTGAGCGGGCCGTCGGTGCGGTTGGTCGGCCGGCCGACCACCTTCAACTGATCGATGGGGTTCGTCGTGGCTGCGGTCTCGAATTTCATGGATCAGGCTTTCGCTTTCGCCAACACGGCGGCCACAGTGCGTTCCGCCAGGATGACCTTGAAGGCATTCTCCTGCTGAGGCCGTGCGCCCCTGAGCAGTTCAGCGGTGGTTGCGCGAGCACCGTCCGGCAGCCGCGCGTCGGCTGCCTCCACGCGCCAGGGCTTGTGCGCCACGCCGCCGAGCGCCACACGCGAGCCGCCGTCTGGACGCATGACCGCCGCAACAGACACGATCGCAAAAGCATAGGACGCGCGGTCGCGCACCTTGCGATACAGCTGCACGCCGCCGAGCGGCTTAGGCAGAACCACTCCGGTTATCATCTCACCGCGGTTCAACACCGTCTCGATGTGAGGCGTATCACCGGGGAGACGATGAAAGTCCGCGATGGGGATCGATCGTGTCTTCCCATCCGCCTGGATGGTCTCAACTGTAGCGTCGAGGGCGCGAAGCGCCACGGCCATGTCGCTGGGGTTCGTGGCGATGCAGGCCTCGCTATGACCGATGATTGCGTGCTGGCGCGTATAACCGCCGATGGCGCCGCAGCCGCTGCCGGGTTTACGCTTGTTGCAGGGCATGTTGGTGTCGTAAAAATAAGGACAGCGGGTTCGCTGGAGCAGGTTGCCGGCGGTAGTCGCCGCGTTGCGCAGCTGGCCGGATGCGCCGGCGACCAACGCATGCGACAAGACTGCGTAGTCGCGTCGAACTCGCATGTCGGCCGCGAGGTCAGTGTTACGCACCATAGCTCCGATGCGCAGGCCGCCGTCCGGGGTTGGCTCAATCTGGTCGAGCCCGAGCCCGTTCACGTCGACAAGGTGCGTGGGTGTTTCGATCTCGAGCTTCATGAGGTCGAGGAGATTGGTTCCGCCGGCGATAAACTTGGCGCCCGGCGTCCGCGCCACGATCGCTGCGGCTTGTGCCGGCGACGAAGCGCGCTCGTAGGTGAAAGCCTTCATGCCGCACCTCGCGCGACTTCCTCGATCGCTTCGACGATGTTGGAATAGGCTGCGCAGCGGCAGATGTTGCCGCTCATCCGTTCTCGCAGTTCGGCATTCGTCAGCTTAGGTGAGGCGGTGAGATCGGCTGTGGCGTGGCTCGGTACGCCCGCCTTGACCTCGTCCAGCATCGCTACCGCCGAGCATATCTGCCCGGGCGTGCAGTACCCGCACTGATAGCCGTCGTGCTCGACGAACGCCTGCTGCATCGGATGCATTGCCTCGGGGCTGCCTAAGCCCTCGATCGTGGTGATTTGCCGGCCCTCGTTCATCACTGCCAGAGTCAGGCATGAATTGATCCGGCGGCCGTCGACTATGACGGTGCAGGCACCGCACTGACCATGATCGCAGCCTTTCTTGCTGCCGGTGAGTTCCAGGTGTTCGCGCAGTGCGTCGAGGAGGCTGGTTCGCGTATCGAGTTCCAACGAATGGGGCTCGCCATTCACCTGAAACGACACCTTCGCCATCGACGGTTTGCCCGCGCTCGAACGCGATCGGGTCAGCTCATGAGTTTGCGCGAAGGCCGGTGTGACGCTGACCGCCATCGTAGCGGCGCCAGTAGCGAGTACACCGCGGCGGGAGACAGGTAGGAATCGGTCGTCGGACATTTGGCTCTCCAGACTTCCGAAGTAGGGAGTCAACAGATGGGGGCTCCGCCAGCAGCAGCGAGCGCTAACTGGTAACGTCTGATCGCGATCCGCGTTTCAGCCTACAATCGGCATAGCATCATAAGTTTAGCTACTAAGTCCGGCCGGCGAGCACCGACATGACGATAAAACCGGGCGGCAAGTTGGCCCGCATCGCTGCGAAAGGTGACCGCTCCCGCCGCTAAGTCGATGGTCGACGGTAGCGCAGCGCCTCGATCAGTACGGCGAATGCAGACGACCCATGTCTTCGGCTTGGATAATAAAGATGATAGCCTGGAAAAGGCTCGCACCAATCTTCGAGGACTCGGATCAGCCGACCTGTCGCGATGTGCTCGAGCACGAAATCCTCAGGCATATAGGCTATGCCAAGTCCGTCCAAGGCAGAGGCAAGCCGCATCGGGGCATTGTTGAAGACCAGCTGGCCCTCGACACGCACGCGCAGCTCACGCCCATCTTTGTCGAAGTCCCAGACCGACAGCCCCCCATAAGTCGGCAACCGGATATTGATGCAATTGTGACCGGTAAGATCCTGTGGGACTACTGGTCGGGGATGCTTCTCAAAATAGCTCGGGGCCGCGACCACGGCCATGCGCATGTCAGGTCCGATTGGAACCGCGATCATGTCCTTGGCCACCTGCTCGCCCATGCGGACCCCCGCGTCGTAGCCTTCAGCGACTATGTCGGTGAGGCCGTAGTCAGTGATAACCTCGACCTTGATGTCCGGATGTTCGGGTAAGAAACGCTTCAGCGCCGGCTGCAGGAGTGAAATGGCTGGGTGTTCGCCTGCTGTGATCCTGACCGTGCCTGCGGGCTTGTCTCGCAAGTCGCTCAGCGCGGACACCTCTTGCTCGATCTCCTCGAAGCGAGGCGCCAGCGTCTGGAGTAGCCGCTCGCCGGCATCGGTAGGCGAGACGCTGCGCGTATTGCGCGTGAGCAGCCGCATGCCGAGACGTGCTTCTAGTCCCTTTATCGTCTGGCTGAGCGCTGACTGCGAAACCCCCAGTTTCGCAGCGGCGCGCGTGAAGCTTCGCTCCTTGGCCACCGCAACGAACGCGGCAAGATTGTTGAAGTTCTCGCTCGCCATTCATTAGCCTCTCTAATCTAGCTTTCCCGATTATATCGCCTAATCGCAGCCTCAAGCGAGCCCTAAATAATGCCAGCAACAGATTGGCCGGATCGCACGTCGATGCCTGCAGGCGTTCTCGCGCTGCGCCGGCAAGACAGGAGCATTGGCATGGAAAAGCGCACCCTCGGCACAAGCAAGCTTGAGGTCTCGGCTATCGGTCTCGGTTGCATGGGCCTGAGCTACGGCTACGGCCCCTCCACCGATCGGCAAGACGCCATTAAGCTCATCCGCGCTGCCCATGAGCGTGGCATCACCTTCTTCGACACCGCGGAAGCCTATGGCCCCGGCCTTAATGAGGAAGTTATCGGCGAGGCGCTGGCGCCGGTGCGCGACCAAGTGGTGATTGCAACCAAGTTCGGGTTCAAGAGCGGCGTTCCGTCCGAAGGACTCGACAGCCGTCCCGAGCGCATCCGGCGGGTCGCCGACGAAGCCTTGCAGCGGCTTCGGACGGATCGGATTGATCTTTTTTACCAGCACCGCGTCGATCCCGAAGTTCCGATCGAAGAAGTTGCCGGCGCGGTTAAGGAGCTGATCGACGCCGGAAAGGTCCTCCACTTCGGCCTTTCCGAAGCTGGACCAGACGCAATCCGGCGCGCCCATGCAGTGCAGCCAGTTGCCGCGTTGCAGAGCGAATATTCGCTGTGGTGGCGTGAACCCGAAGCCGAGATCCTGCCGCTGCTAGAAGAACTCGGGGTCGGCTTTGTGCCATTCGCGCCGCTCGGGAAAGGCTTCCTGACCGGCAAGATCGATCAGACCGCCACCTTCGCTGATGGCGATTTCCGCAGCACCGTGCCGCGCTTCTCGCCTGAAGCCCTTGCCGCCAATCAGGCGTTCGTCGAGTTCATCAAGTCGATCGCGGCATCGAAGGGCGCAACGCCTGCTCAGATTGCACTCGCCTGGCTGCTAGCGCAGCGTCCCTGGATCGTACCGATTCCGGGCGCGACGAAACTCCACCGCCTGGAGGAGAACCTCGGTGCGATCGACGTCGACCTGACGACGGAGGACCTCGCCAGGATCGAACAGGCGCTGGGCACCGTTCGCGTTGTGGGCGACCGCTACCCCGCGTCACACCAGCGCTTCGTCAATCGCTGAACAAGGAGGCTGCCATGACGTCCGAGACAAAGAACACTCTCAATCGCCGTACACTGCTTGGTGTGGCGGGCGGCATTGTCGCCGCACCATTACTTGGCGGCTGCGCGACTCCGGCCTTTGCTGATCAAGGCACTCCGCAGCACCAGCCTGCAGCAGCGAGCGGGCGCCGGAAGCTCGGGTCGCTCGAGGTGTCGAGCGTCGGCCTTGGCGTGCAGAACATGAGCCGCACCTATCACACCACGATCCCCAGCCGGCCCGAGATGCACAACATCATCCGCACCGCATTCGACCGCGGTGTAACTTTCTATGACGCCGCCGAGGCCTACGGCCCTTGGGAAGTCGAGCGCATCCTGGGGGAAGGCGTAAAGCCCTTCCGCGACAAGATCGTGATCGCCACCAAGTTTGGCTGGAACATCGACCAGCAGAGCGGGAGACGTTTGCCCGGTCTAAACAGCCGTCCCGAGCACATTCGGCAAGTTGTCGACAACATGCTGAAGCGCTTGCAGACCGATCGCATCGACCTCCTCTACCAGCACCGCGTCGACCCTCAGGTGCCGATCGAGGATGTGGCCGGAGCGATCAAGGACCTCCTGACGCAGGGCAAGGTTCTGCACTGGGGCTTGTGCGAGATGGGTCTGAATACACTTCGCCGCGCACACGCCGAACTACCCGTCACCGCCGTGCAGAACGAATATTCGATGCTCTGGCGCGGTCCGGAAAAGGCCGTGCTGCCGGTCTGCGAGGAACTAGGCATTGGCTTCGTCCCGTGGAGCCCGCTCGGGGTCGGCTTCCTTACCGGCGCGATCGATGAGCAGACACGGTTCGCTCCCGGTGACATCCGCGGCAACGAGACGCGGTTCTCGCCGGAAAATCTGCCGCACAATCTGGCTCTGGTGGTGCTCCTGAAACAATGGGCGGAACGCAAGCAGGCGAGGCCCGCACAAGTCGCGCTGGCATGGCTGATGGAGCAGAAGCCTTGGATTGTGCCCATACCAGGCACCACCCAGATGGCGCACATGCTGGAGAATATCGGCGCCTCAGCGGTGCGCTTTACCCCGGCAGAGGCGGCCGAACTCAACCGGGCGGTACGCGCAATCGAAGTGCGAGGCGCCCGCTTGCCCGCTGCTGTGCAAGCGTTCTCGGATGTGGAAGCGCCGCGCAAAAGCGGAAGATCGCCGTCATGACAGGAGGCGACGAACTCTCCCGGCGCACGATGCTCGCCAGCGCCACCGCGCTGGCGCTGGCCGGCACAGAAGCGTGCGCGCAGCCAACGCCTGCTCCCACTGCACAGGGTGGCAGGACCCTCGTCACCTACTTCACTCGCTCGGGGAATACGAAGGTGATTGCAGGCACAATCCAGCGCGCGCTTGGTGCCGAACTCTTCGAGATCAGGCCCGCACGTCCTTATCCGGAGGACTATGAGGAGACCGTTGCGCAGGCAACGCGTGAGCGCGACAGCGGCTTCGAGCCGCCGCTCGCCGGGCGGGTCGCCAATATCGCAAGCCACGACGAAGTCTACCTAGGCCTGCCGATCTGGGGAGAAACCGCGCCGCCCGTGATCCGCTCGTTTCTCAAAGCCCACGATCTACGCGGCAAGACGATCCGGCCCTTCATCACCCATGGCGGCTACGGCCTCGGCAACAGCCTCGCTGTGCTCGCCAGCCATGCCCCAGGCGCGATTATCAAGCCGCCGTTCGTCATGGAAGCGGATCAGGAGCGCCGGACGATGACCCAGGTGAAGGGCTGGCTTGGTCAAATTCAAGGACAGGAATGATGAAACAGATACTCCAAGCCGTACTCGGGGCATCGGCAATGATGATCACGCCGGTGCAGGCCCAGGAGCGACCGTCTGTAGCGCCGAAGAACATGCAGGCCATCGCGCCCGCTCTCGCCGACTATACCGATGACGTGCTGTACGGAGACATCTGGGAACGCTCCGAGCTCAGCCCGCGCGACCGCAGCTTGGTTACGATCTCCGTTCTTGTCGCGACAGGGAAAACAGCGCAGCTCAATGGTCATCTCGGACGCGGATTGGACAACGGCATCAAGCCTACCGAGTTGGCCGGCATAGTCACCCACCTTGCATTCTATACCGGCTGGCCGAATGCAGTTTCGGCGCTCAATGTCGTCGAGCAAGTCTTTGCGGAGCGGAAGATCGATGCGCGAGCCTTGCGACAGCCCCCTAGTGCGCCGTCGTCACTGCCCGCATCCGCCACGGCCCGCGCGAAATCGTTGGAGGATCAGGTCGCACCGACCGCGGCCAAGCTAGCGCGGTTGACCGATAGCGTGCTGTTCAGGGATCTATGGCGCCGCACCGATTTGGCGCCGCGGGATCGCAGCCTTGTTACCATCGCTGCAATGGCTGCCAACGGCGACACCGGTCAACTCGAACTCCATGTCGAGCGCGGAGTCGAGAACGGGCTGACGAGGCCCGATATGGTCGAAGCCTTTACTCACCTCGCTTTCTATGCAGGCTGGCCGAAGGCTATGGCCGCGGTGCAGGTTACCGCAGCGCCACAGGCGTCTCGAGGTGCGGCCAAGTCGGGTGTCCGAATTTTGCCGCCGGGACAGACACGCGCCGCTGCTCCCCCATCGAACTTCACCGGCTCTGCAGTGGTTACTTCCCGCTTCAAGGGCACAGGTGAGAGCCGCCTTGGCGGTGGCACCGTGACTTTCCAGCCCGGCGCCCACACCAATTGGCACGTTCATCCGCTCGGTCAGCTGCTGATCGTGACTGCCGGTGAAGGTCTGGTGCAGGCGGAAGGTGGACCCGTTCGGACAATCAAGGCGGGCGACACCGTTTGGATCGGCCCGGGCGTGAAACACTGGCATGGAGCGAAGCCGAAACGCGCAATGACGCATGTGGCGGTGTCGGAAGTTGCAGACGGGCAAAGCGTTACTTGGCTGGAGAGGCTAGATGAGGGGCAATCTGGGAGCCCTTAGCCTGGCATGCTGGCATGCGAACGGCCAATCAGCTGCGTGCGTCTGCAACGGCAGATTCTATCAGGAACAGACATTCACGCGGCTGAGAACTGGTCGCGTGCCGCAGGAAGCGAACGCCGCATCGTGAGACATGGACGAACCCGCTCCGCGGGAGGGGCGCTCGGGTTAGGGTCGCGCTGCAATTGCGGGGCGTTGGGCGAGGCGGAGTCGCCATGAGATTGTGAGGTTCCTTCAACGCAAAGGAACTCACCATGGACACGACGATTACTTCCGCCCCGATCGGTTCACTGCGCCAGCGGATGCTGCAGGATATGAAGCTTCGGGGTCTTGGGGCGCATACGCAGCAGGACTACATTCGGCACGTCCGATCTTTTGCCGCGTTTCTGGGCCGCCCTCCCGACACCGCAAACGCAGAAGACCTCCGGCGATTTCAACTCGACCAGCATCGGCGCGCCGTTGGACCGGCGACAATCAACGCCGCAGTATCGGCTCTGCGCTTCCTCTTCACCATGACGCTCAAGCGGCCGGAGATTGCGCTGGGCCTTTCCGTCATACGGTGTGAACCCAAGCTTCGAGATGTCCTGAGCGTCGAAGAGGCCGCGCGGCTCATCGAGGCAGCGCCAGGCATCAAGTACAAAGCGGCTTTCAGCGTGGCCTACGGTGCGGGCCTGCGTGTGTCGGAGGTCACCCACCTCAAGGTTGGAGACATCGACAGCGAGCGCATGATCATCCGTGTCGAGCAAGGCAAGGGACGCAAGGACCGTAACGCGATGCTCTCACCGCATTTGCTGGATTTGCTGCGGCAATGGTGGCGTGAAGGCAAACGCCGCGGAGTGATGTTACCTCATGGCTGGCTGTTCCCGGGCCGCAACTGCACGGATCCGATCTCGGCGCGCCAGTTGAACCGCGCCGTGCATGGGGCGGCCGAGTTCGCCGGGATCCACAAGCGGGTGAGCCCGCATACATTGCGGCATTCGTTTGCCACTCACCTGCTTGAGCAGGGTGTCGATATCCGCGTCATCCAGGTGTTGCTGGGCCACACCAACATCGACACCACCGCCATCTATACCAAGGTTTCGAGCAAGACCATGCGCGCGGTGGCCAGCCCGCTCGACCAAATCGTGGCTTTGATGGAAGGCAGAGCACCTCCCGGCTGAGCCCGTGCGCGCCTCGCTCGAGGTCGCCGATATCTTTCGCAGCGCCGGGCCCTCCTATCGGGTGGCCCATGCCGGACATATGAGCCTTGGCCAGCTCAAGGTCATGACAGCGATCGAGAACTGCCGCACCGCCGCGCTGGGCAGTCACGTCGAGGCCTGCGACGACTGCGGGCATTGGCGGATCGCCTACAACTCCTGCCGCAACCGGCACTGCCCCAAGTGTCAGGGCGCGGCCGCGCGCACCTGGCTGGCCGCGCGTGAGGCCGACCTGTTGCCGGTGGGCTTCTGTGGTTGCCGCCCGATGTGCAAGAGGGTTTTGATCGAATGCGCGCGTGATCGAGTGCGGTCTTCTGTCAGGCCTTCCTATGCGGCATTTTGCAGAAGCCGCGGGCCAGTATGGTGATCTGCGGATCAGGTCCAAATCTACTTCCCGAGCTTGATCGCTCATGCCAACCGGCTGGTTTTCCTGATCCAGATCTGTTCGATCATTGTGCCCATTCGAGCCTTCGCCTTCTCACACCCCCATTATCCGGCGTCAGGTAGTTTTTGCGGCATGTCGATCATGCTGCGGCTGCCTGCGCCGAATCTCGGTAATCCTCGTTTTTCGTCAACATAGCCCAGATTGTCCGCGCCATCTTGTTGGCCAAGGCGATCGCGACAAGCATCCTGGGCTTTCGCGCTGCGATGCGTGCCAGCCACGAGCCTTCCGGAATTGATTTTCGGCCGAGCCAGTTCAGGCGCGACATTGCTCCGATAAACAGAAGTCTCCGGATATCGCTCTGCCCCGCCTTCGATACCCGACCGAGCCGTTCTTTCCCGCCAGAGGAGAATTGGCGTGGGACGAGGCCAAGCCAGGCGGCAAAGTCGCGGCCGCAGCGGAAACTCTCCATTGGTGGAGCAAAGGCTTCGACAGCCAGGGCGGTCAACGGACCAACTCCCGGGATTGTCTGCAAGCGCCGCGCAGTATCCGCTTCAGCTGCGAGAGCCTTGATCTTTGCCGTCCGGGCATCGATGCGGACCGTCTTCTCGGCAATTTGCTTTATCAGATCGCCGCACTCCTCGCGCATCAGTTCGGGCAGGTCGCTGTTTGGTTCATCCAGGATGCCTTTGATCCTGCCCAGCTGGTGAATTCCCAGCGGAACGACATGGCCAAATTCGTAGAGGCACGCTCGAAGAGCGTTCACCAGCTCCGTGCGCTGGTGGACCAGCCGCTCTCGAGCGCCAAACAGGATGGTACGGCTTTGCTGCTCCGCAGACTTGGGCTCGACGAAACGCATCTCCGGCCGCTGTGCAGCGATCACGATGGCTTCGGCATCCGCCGCGTCGTTCTTCTGCCGCTTGACGAAGGGCTTCACGTAACGCGGAGCGATCAGCTTCACCTCATGGCCGCGCCTGCTCATCTCGCGCGCCCAGTAATGCGCGCTGCCGCAAGCTTCCATGACTACAATGGTAGGAGGCTGCTTGGCCATGAACTCAGCGAAACCCTGCCGCGACAGCTTCTTTCGAAACGTCGGCTGCCCGGTCATCGATGCGCCGTGCAGCTGGAAAACAGATTTGGCCAAATCCACGCCGATCATCGTATCCTTTGACACGGTTGCCGTCCTTTCCGCTCAGTGGCCTCAACACCACTAACCTGGCACATTGCGATGCCGTCTGGGGAGGGCGGCAACCACCCCATCTACTTCCACGTCGTCTTCACCGTGCCCGCAGAGGTCGCGGATATAGCATGGCAGAACAAGGCGGTGGTCTATGATCTGCTGTTTCGCGCGGCTGCGGACACCATGCTGACCATCGCCGCTGATCCCAAACACCTCGGCGCGCGGATCGGCATCACCGCTGTCTTGCACACGTGGGGATCGGCGCTGACGCACCATCCGCATGTGCACATGATCGTACCCGGCGGCGGCATCGCGCTTGACGGCACGCGGTGGATATCGTCGCGCCCCGCATTCCTGCTGCCGGTGCGCGTGCTGGGCGCATTGTTCCGTCGGCTGTTCCTTACGCGCCTGCTGGCGTTGTTCGATGCTGGCAAGCTGGCTTTCTTCAGCACCTTGGCGGGCCTCGCGACACGCAAGGCCTTCCTGCGGCATCTGTCGCCGATCCGGAAGAAGCGCTGGGTGGTCTATGCCAAGCCGCCCTTCGCCGGGCCGCATGCTGTGCTGGCCTATCTCTCGCGCTACACCCACCGCGTCGCC